>NZ_JBSFJC010000058.1:0-56211 GCF_053597855.1 Kitasatospora sp. NPDC001225 | reverse complement strand
GTTGTACAGCGTTGTCATACCCCGCCCCGCCCAGCCGAGCGGGGGGGGGGGGGGGGGCCGCCGGGCGGGCCGGGGCGGCGGCGGCCCGCCGCTGCCCCGTTTCCGAGGCCACCAAACGTGATCTCCTGGGCGGGAAAATCCCCGGTCAACCCCCGTGCCACCGTGCTACAGTCGAAGCAGTTGCAGTTTTGGTTCCCATGAACGTGGTGTGCGCCTGCTGGTACCAACCGACAGGCGCATTTGTTTTGTCCGGTGTTTCAGTCTCCGGATGGGGATCGCGGCTACCACGGGGATCCACGAGGTGTGGATCCCTGATGCCCCCAGGATTTAGAGGAGACGGTTATGGCTACCGGCACCGTGAAGTGGTTCAACAGCGAGAAGGGCTTCGGCTTCATCGAGCAGGATGGTGGCGGCGCCGACGTGTTCGCCCACTACTCGAACATCGTTGCCCAGGGCTTCCGTGAGCTGTTCGAGGGCCAGAAGGTCGAGTTCGACGTCACCCAGGGCCAGAAGGGCCCGCAGGCCGAGAACATCCAGATCATCGGCTGACGTCAGCCTCCACGCTGACTCGCGATCATCGCGAAGCGGGGCCCGCACCGCACGGTGCGGGCCCCCGCTCATGCCGCCGTACGGCCGGGGCGGCGCACTCCATGCATCCGACGGCCGACTCCAGCCCGCAGCCCGGGCTGTAGACCGACGGACGGAGAATCCGTGACCACCCCTGCCCGCTCGCCGCGCGACCGCGGCCCCCGCACCACCGACCAGGCCCGCCGCACTGCCGGCGGCGACCGCCCGCGCAAGCCGCGCGGCCGTAGCGGCGCCCCCAAGCAGGCCCGCCCCGCCGCCACCCCCGAGGCCACCGACTTCACCGTGGTCCAGGGCACCCCGGCCCGGCCCCCGGCGGCGTCCTTCGCCGAGCTGGAGATGCCCAAGGCGATCCTCTCCGCGCTCGGCCGCCAGGGCGTCACCGAGCCCTTCCCGATCCAGGCCGCCACGCTGCCCGACTCGATCGCCGGGCGCGACGTCCTCGGCCGCGGCCGTACCGGCTCCGGCAAGACCCTGGCCTTCGGCCTCCCGCTGCTCGCCCGCACCGCCGGGCGCCGCGCCGACGCCCGGTACCCGCTGGCGCTCGTCCTGGTGCCCACCCGCGAGCTGGCCCAGCAGGTCACCGAGGCGCTCACCCCGTACGCGACCGCCGTCAACCTGCGGATCACCACCGTCGTCGGCGGCATGTCGATCAACAAGCAGGCCAACGCGGTGCGCCGCGGCACCGAGGTCCTGGTGGCCACCCCGGGCCGGCTGGACGACCTGATCGGGCGCGGCGACGTCAACCTCTCCGACGTCGCGATCACCGTCCTCGACGAGGCCGACCAGATGGCCGACATGGGCTTCCTGCCGCAGGTCAGCAAGCTGCTGGAGCAGGTCGCCGAGGGCGGGCAGCGGATGCTGTTCTCCGCCACCCTGGACCGCAACGTCGACCGGCTGGTCAAGCGCTTCCTGACCGACCCGGTGACCCACTCGGTCGACCCCTCGGCCGGCGCGGTCACCACCATGGACCACCACGTCCTCCAGCTGGAGCAGGCCGACAAGGCCTCCGCCACCGCGCACATCGCCTCCCGCGACGGCCGCGTGATCATGTTCGTGCACACCAAGCACGGCGCCGACCGGCTGGCCAAGCAGCTGCTCGCCAACGGCGTGAAGGCCGCCGCGCTGCACGGCGGCAAGTCCCAGCCGCAGCGCAACCGGGTCCTGGACCAGTTCCGGGACGGCCACGTCACCGCGCTCATCGCGACCAACGTCGCCGCCCGCGGCATCCACATCGACGGCCTGGACCTGGTCGTCAACGTCGACCCGCCGGTCGACCACAAGGACTACCTGCACCGCGGCGGCCGCACCGCCCGGGCCGGCGAGTCCGGGACGGTCGTCACCCTGGTGCTGCCCGAGCAGCGCCGCGAGGTCAACCGGCTGATGACGACGGCCGGCATCCGCCCGACCGTCACCAAGATCCGCCCGGGCGACGCCGACCTCACCCGGATCACCGGCGCCCGCACCCCCAGCGGCGTGGCCGTGACGCTGGCCGTACCGGTCACCGCCGACCAGGCCGCCGGGGCCAAGGGCGGCGCCGACAAGCCCGCCGGGGCCAAGTCCGGCACCCCCCGCCGCCGGCCCGGCAAGCGCTCCGCGCTGCCCGCCGACGTCGACATGAACGGCAACCCGCGCCGCCCCCGCCCCAAGCAGCGCATCGGCGGCGCCGCCCAGGGCGAGCGCCCGCAGGCGGCCGGCTTCATCGGCCGCTCCTCGGGCCGCGCCAAGCCCGGCAGCGGCACCAAGTCCGGCTCCAACTACGGCACCGGCCGCCAGCGCCGCAAGGCCGACTGACGGCCGTCCCGGCCACGCCGTACGGGCCCCGCACACCCCCTCGCAGCAGGGGGCGTGCGGGGCCTCCGGCTTTTCCGGGACCGGCGCCGTGCCGTGCCCCGGCGAAAACTGCCGCCCGGACCGACCGCCCAGCTCAGCCCCGGCGCACCCGGCAGCTGCCGGTGCCCTGCCGGTTGACGGCCGACCGCGCACCCCCGAGTCTCTGACGCGGCCCACACATCCGACGCCCCGTCACCACGGAAGCGCGGATGGTGAGTCCACGTGATCCCCCCACTCGGAAGGACGACCGTCCCATGCGCCGAACCTCCGCCCTGCTGACCACCGCCCTGCTCGCCGGGGCCGCCGCCCTGGCCGCCCCGGCCACCTCCGCCCAGGCCGCGCCGGCCTGCGGCGCCTGGGCCTCCGCCTGGAACGCCGTCGGCAGCTGTACCGGCCTCGACCCGATGCAGACCTGGACCGTGACCGCCAACTGCCTCTACTGGAACTCCAACCACACCGTGCAGTTCTCCCGCCCCGCCATCGGCGGCATCGCGATCGGCGACGGCACCATGTCCGCGTCCTGCGGCATCGGCGACAGCGTCCAGTTCCCGCGCGTCGTCCTCGGCGCCGTCCCGCCGGCCGGCCCGACCGGCCAGATCTCCGGCTACGCGAGCAAGTGCGTCGACGTGAAGGGCGCCAACGTCGGCAACGGCACTGCCGTCCAGATCTACGACTGCAACGGCTCCGTCGCGCAGAAGTGGCGGATCGGCGTCGACGGCACGATCCGCGCCCTCGGCAAGTGCATGGACGTCTCCGGCGGCAACACCGGCAACGGCACCAAGGTCCAGATCTACGACTGCAACGGCAGCGGCGCCCAGCAGTGGCAGGCCCGCCCCGACGGCTCGCTCCTCAACCCGCAGTCCGGCCGCTGCCTGGACGACCTCGGCTTCTCCACCGACAACGGCAACCAGCTCGGCATCTGGGACTGCAACGGCGCCGCCAACCAGAAGTGGAACCTCCCGGCCTGACGCCCGCGCCGGCCAGGGCGTACGGCCCGTCCGTGCGCGCTGCCGGTGCTCCTGGCCGCCGTCACTCGCCTGAGTGACGGCGGCTTGAGTCGTGCATTGCGTTTGCAACACGCTGCTGCTCGTGCATAGTGAGATCTACTGGACCGAGCGGTCCGAGGAGCACATCGCCAGGCACGGAGTGGATCCGGAGGAGGTCGAGGATGTCGTGTTCTGCCGTCCGCACTGGTTCTCGGACGGCCGCCAGGGGACGACCCTGTGCCATGGCGTGACGCGGGCCGGGCGCTACCTGTTGGTGGTGTTGGCGGAGAGCGCGGTGGTGCCGTCAGCGTGGTACTGCGCCACCGCACGCGACATGACAGCTGCCGAGAGGCGCTTGTTCCTCAAGCGGACGAGTTGAAGGTGACGGATGACTGACAACGGTGCGGACCTCGAGGCGATCGCCGAGTACTACGAGACGCACGAGCTGACCGAGGACGAGATCATGAGCGCCGAGCCGGGCGAGCCGGTGGCGGCCGAGTCGGTGATGATCACCACCTCGCTGCGGCTGCCCAAGCCGGTGATGGACGAGGTCCGGCGCCGGGCGCGGGAGCGGGGGCTGAAGCCGACGGCGATCATGCGGGAGTGGATCGAGGCCGCCATCGCGGACGTGGACGAGCCGGTGCCGCTCAGTGTGATCACCGCGGCGGTGGCGGAGTACCAGCACCGTCGGGCGTCGTGAGGGTCAGGCGGTGAGGGCCGGGGTGGTGTCCGCGGCGTGGCGGGCCTGGTCGTAGCGGTGGAGGAGGAGGGCCGCCAGTTCGGGGGACGGGCCGAGGACGTCGGCCACGAGGTCCGCGCCCGCGTCCTCGGCGGCGGCCGCGATGCGGTCGGGGAGGAGGCCGGGGGCGAGCAGGTAGGGGGCGACGGCGGTGCGTTCGGCGCCGGCGGTGCGCAGGGCGGCGAGGGCGTCGGGGACGCGGGGGCCGGCGGCGGAGGCGTAGGCGACCTCGACGGCGGCCCAGCCGCGGGTGCGGCGCCACTCGGCGGCGACCGCGCGGGTCGCGGCGTCGGCGGCCGGGTCGGAGGAGCCGGCGGCCGCCAGGACGATGCCGATACGGGCCCGGGCGGCGGGTGAGCCGACCGCGAGGCCGGCCTCGGCGAGGCGGCGGTCCAGGGCGGCCAGCAGCAGCGGGGAGGGGCCGAGCACGTCGGCGACCGGCAGCCGGGAGCCGGCGGCGCGCAGGGCGGCCGGGATGTCGTGCTTGGCGTGGAAGGCCCGGTTGAGCAGCAGCGGCACCGCCACCGCGTCCGCGAGCCGTCCGACGACCTGGGGGATCCGCGGCGCGCAGTGGTCCAGGTAGGCGGTGGCGACCTCGGTGCCCGGCCGCTGGGCCCGCACCTCCTCCACGAGCGCGGCCACCGTCGCGGCGTGGCGCGGGTCGCGGCTGCCGTGGGCGATCAGGAGGAGGGCGGGCATCAGCGCTGCCTCACTTGCCGGTGGCCAGCAGGCCGCGGTTGCGCAGCACCCGGCGTTCGACGGGGGTGAAGACGAGGAGCTCGATGGCGATGCCGACGAAGAGGATGAGGATGATGCCGAGCAGGACGCCGGACATGTCGGAGAACTCGCGCTGGTCCTCCAGGAAGCGGCCGAGGCCGCGGCCCAGGTCGGGGGAGGAGGCGACGAGTTCGGCGGCCATCAGGGAGCGCCAGGAGAAGGCCCAGCCCTGCTTGAGGCCGGCGAGGTAGCCGGGCAGGGCGGCGGGGATGAGGACGTGCCGGGCGCCGGTGAGGCCGGTGGCGCCGAGGGTGCGTCCGGCCCGCAGGAACAGCGGGGGGACCTGGTCGATGCCGGCGACCAGGCCGTTGGCGATGGAGGGGACGGCGCCGAGCAGGATGACGGCGTACATCATCGAGTCGTTGATGCCGAGCCAGATGACGGCGGCGGGCACCCAGGCGACCGAGGGCAGCGACTGCAGGCCCTGCAGGACGGGCCCGATGGCGGTGCGCACCGGTCTGATGCGGGCGACGACGAGGCCGATCGGGGTGCCGATCACCACGGCGAGGAGGAAGCCGGACAGGCCGCGCCAGACGCTGGTCCAGATGATCGAGAACAGCGTGCCCTGGTACCAGAGGTCCTGGGCGGAGCGCCACACGTCGGCGGGGCTGGGCAGCTTGTAGGAGGAGGTGAGCTCCAGGCTGTACGCGCCCTGCCAGAGCGCGAGCACGACGAGCACGCCGATCAGCGGCGGCAGGGCCTTGCTGCGCAGGGCCTCGCCGAGGGAGCCGCGCTGTGCGGTGACGGCGTCGAGGGCGTCCAGGCCGGCGCCGACGCCCGCGGTGTCGGCGGTCCTGTCGTTCCGGTCGTGCTTGTCGTTCCTGTCGTTCTTGTCCAGGACGGGGGTGGTGTCAGTGCTGGCCATGGCGACGGATCTCCCCACGCAGTTCTTCGGTGATCTCGATGGACAGGTCGGCGACGCCGGCGGACTCGATGCGGCGCGGCTGGGGCAGGTCGATGTGCCATTCGCGGGCGACCCGGCCGGGGCGGGAGGAGAGCAGGACGACCCGCTGGGCGAGGCGGACGGCCTCGCGGACGTTGTGGGTGACGAACAGGACGGTCAGCTGCCGTTCGGCCCAGATCCGGGTGATCTCGTCGTGGAGGACGTCGCGGGTGATGGCGTCGAGGGCGGCGAAGGGCTCGTCCATGAGCAGGACCTTGCTGCCCTGGGCGAGGGCGCGGGCCATGGCGACGCGCTGGCGCATGCCGCCGGACAGCTCGTGGACGCGCTTGCCGTACGCGCCGTCCAGGCGGACGAGTTCGAGCAGCCGCTCGGCTTCGGCGCGGCGCTCGGGGCGGGCGACGCCGGCCAGCTTGAGGGCGAGTTCGATGTTCCTGCCGGCGGTGAGCCAGGGGAAGAGGGCGTGCTCCTGGAACATCAGCGCGGGGCGGCCGCCGGGCACCTCGATGCCGCCGGCGGTGGGCCGGTCGAGGCCGGCGACGAGGTTGAGCAGGGTGGACTTGCCGCAGCCGGAGGCGCCGAGCAGGGTGACGAACTCGCCGGGGGCGACGTCGAGGGTGATGTCGTCCAGGACGTGGGTCTGGGCGCCGGGGCGGCCGAAGGACTTGTGCACGTGCGAGATCCGGACGGCGGGCGCACCGCCGTGGGCGTCGGCGCCGGGGGCGTCCGCCGAGGTGGTCAGTGCCGGGGTCATCCGGGCACCTCCTGGATGAGTGGTCTGGCGAGGTCGGGGCCGTGGCCCGGGCCCCGCCCGTCCCGGTGGGCATCGATCGGGGATCGACCGGGCGGGCGGGGGCCGGACCGCGGAGTCGTGACGAACGGCCTTGCTGCGGGCGCTACTTGGCGCCGAGTCCGGCGTCCGCGACGGCGGGCCGGCCCTCCGCGGCGAGGACCTTGTTCAGCAGGGTGAGGTCGTAGATGCCGTTCAGGTTGGGCTTCTTGAGGAGCCCGGCGGTGACGGCGTGGTCGGCCTCGGCCTGGAGGGTGTTCGCCAGCGGGTCGTCCAGGAAGTCGATGTCGGCCCAGGCCGGGTCGAGGATGGCGGGCTCCAGGGAGTTGCCGGCCTCCTTCTTGATCGCCTCGTTGGCGTCGGCCTTGGCCTTGTCGGAGTTGTCCTTGATGAAGGCGTTGGTCTTCACCGAGCCGCGCAGCACGGCCTCCACCACGTCCGGGTGCTCCGTGAGGAACTTCTGCGAGACGATGATGTTGGTGATCACGAACTTCTTGTCGGGCCAGACGTCCTTCTCGTTGAGCAGGACCTTCGCGCCGAGCGTGACCAGCTTGGAGGCGGTGGGCTCGGGCACCCAGGCGGCGTCGATGGAGCCGGACTTGTATGCGTCGGGGGTGACCTTGTTGTCGGTGCGCACGACCGAGACGTCGCCGGCGCCGGTGGCCGCGTCGACCTTGTAGCCCTTGCCCGCCAGGTAGTTGAGCAGGGCGACGTCCTGGGTGTTGCCGAGCTGCGGGGTGGCGATCTTCTTGCCCTTGAGGTCGTCCAGGGTGGCGATCTTCTCCGGGTTGGCGACCAGCTTGACGCCGCCGGAGGCCGAACCGCCGATGATCTTCAGGGACTTGCCGTCGGACTTGGTGTAGCCGTTGATCGCGGGGGAGGGGCCGATCCAGCCGATGTCGATGGAGCCGGCGTTCAGCGCCTCGATCTCGGCCGGGCCGGCGTTGAAGACCTGGGTCTTGACCTGGGTGGCGCCGAGCTCCTTCTGGAAGAAGCCCTCCTGGAGGCCGACCAGCGGGGTGCCGTGGGTGAGGTTGGCGAAGTAGCCGATCTTCACCGTGTCCGCGGACAGCTTCGCGCCGGAACTCCCGGCGGTGGCAGCGGTGTTGGCCTTGGCGTCGGAGGACTTGTCGTCCGCCTTGGAGCCGTAGCTGCAGGACGACAGCAGGGCCGCCACGGTCAGGCCGGCCGCGGCGGCGGCCGCGGAGCGTCTGATCCGCCCGGCGTCGGGGCGGGTGCGGGTATGCGGGAGGGCCGGGTTCGGTGCCATGGCGAGAGTCCTGTTCGCGGACGGACCGTCAGGAGGCGGTCTCGGACGGACGGTTGGAAGGTGGTGCGCGCGGCAGCGGTGTGCCGGGGGCAAGCCGGGCGGCTGTGGGGGAAGACAGCCCGGTGACAGGGCGTTCTCAGCCCCGTCGGCCCGCACATCGGGTCAGGCCGCCCTGGCCGCTGCCGAGGACGCCGCTGCCGATGCGGCCGCCTTCCTTGTCCATGCCCGAGAACGCCTCGCTGGGCATCAGACCCAGTCCTCCTCGTCGGGTGTGCCGGTGGTGGGTACGGTGGCGAAGGCCTCGCCCGCCATGCCGGCGGTGAGGGTGGTGCCGTCGGCCGGGTCGATGAGCAGGAACGACCCGGTGCGGCGGTTGTCGGAGTAGCCGTCCAGGGCCAGCGGCTCGGCGGTGCGCAGGACGACCCGGCCGATGTCGTTGACGTTCAGCCCGTCGGGGGCGGGGCGCTGTTCCAAAGTGTCGATGTCGATCCGGTAGGCGACGTCCTTGACCAGCGCCCGCACGGTGCGGGTGGTGTGCTTGAGGAGGACCTTGTCGCCGGCGCGCAGCGGCCGTTCGCTGAGGTGGCTGACGGTGGCCTCGATGTCCTTGGTGGGGACGGGCACGGGCCCGGCGGCGATGAGGTCGCCGCGGGAGACGTCCAGGTCGTCGGCGAGGCGGACGGTCACCGACTGCGGGGCCCAGGCGGCGTCGGCCTGGCGGCCGAGGGCGTCGATCCCGGCGACGGTGGTGGTGTGGCCGGACGGCAGGACGGTGACGGTGTCGCCGACGCGCAGCACGCCGGACGCCAACTGGCCCGCGTAGCCGCGGTAGTCGGGGTGCTCCTCGGTCTGCGGGCGGATGACGTACTGGACCGGGAAGCGGGCCGGCTCGGCGCCCGGGTCGCTGCCGACCGGCACCGTCTCCAGGTGCTCCAGCAGGGTCGGGCCGCCGTACCAGTCCATGTGCGCGGACGGCTCGACGACGTTGTCCCCGGCGAGGGCGGAGATCGGGACGGCCAGCACGTCCTTGACGCCGAGCGAGGCGGCGTAGGCGGTGAACTCGGCGGCGATGGCGGCGAACACGGGCTCGGCGTAGTCGACCAGGTCCATCTTGTTGACGGCGAGGACGACGTGCGGCACGCGCAGCAGGGCGGCGACGGCGGCGTGCCGGCGGGTCTGCTCGACGACGCCGTTGCGGGCGTCGACGAGGACGACGGCGAGTTCGGCCGTGGAGGCGCCGGTGACCATGTTGCGGGTGTACTGCACGTGCCCGGGGGTGTCGGCGAGGATGAACCGCCGGCGGGGCGTGGCGAAGTAGCGGTAGGCCACGTCGATGGTGATGCCCTGTTCGCGCTCGGCCCGCAGGCCGTCGGTGAGCAGGGCGAGGTCGGGCGCCTCCTGGCCGCGGCTGCGGGAGGCGTGCTCGACGGCCTCCAGCTGGTCGGCGAGCACCGACTTGGAGTCGTGCAGCAGCCGGCCGACGAGGGTGGACTTGCCGTCGTCGACGGAGCCGGCGGTGGCGAAGCGCAGCAGCGAGGTGGCGTTGGTGGCGGTGCTCATTAGAAGTATCCCTCGCGCTTGCGGTCTTCCATCGCGGCCTCGGAGAGCTTGTCGTCGGCCCGCGTCGCACCGCGCTCGGTGAGGCGCGAGGCGGCGATCTCGGCGATGACGGCCTCGATGGTGGTGGCGTCGGAGTCGACGGCGCCGGTGCAGGACATGTCGCCGACGGTGCGGTAGCGGATCAGCCGCCGCTGGACCGGCTCGTGCTCCTTGGGGCCGCCCCAGTCGCCGGCGGTCAGCCACATGCCGCTGCGGGCGAAGACGTCCCGCTCGTGGGCGTAGTAGATCTCCGGCAGCTCGATGCCCTCGCGCTCGATGTACTGCCACACGTCGAGCTCGGTCCAGTTGGACAGCGGGAAGACCCGCACGTGCTCGCCCACCGCGTGGCGGCCGTTGTAGAGCGACCACAGCTCGGGGCGCTGGCGGCGCGGGTCCCAGGCGCCGAACTCGTCGCGCAGCGAGAAGACGCGCTCCTTGGCGCGGGCCTTCTCCTCGTCGCGGCGCCCGCCGCCGAACACCGCGTCGAAGCGGTTCGTCTCGATGGCGTCCAGCAGCGGCACGGTCTGCAGCGGGTTGCGGGTGCCGTCGGGGCGTTCGCGCAGGACGCCGCGGTCGATGAAGTCCTGGACGTGGGCGACGTGCAGGCGCAGGCCGTGCCGCGCGGCGACGCGGTCGCGGTAGTCGATGACCTCGGGGAAGTTGTGCCCGGTGTCGACGTGCAGCAGCGAGAAGGGGACGGCGGCGGGCGCGAAGGCCTTGAGCGCCAGGTGCAGCATGACGATGGAGTCCTTGCCGCCGGAGAACAGGATCACCGGGCGTTCGAACTCCCCCGCGACCTCGCGGAAGATGTGCACCGACTCGGCCTCCAACGCGTCCAGGTGGGACAGCGCGAAGGGCCCCCCTGAATTCTGGTTGGGGTCGCCGGCGGTGCGGACCGGGCTGTCGGTCTCGGTGGTCATGCCAGACCCCTCTCGGTCAGGAAGGCGTGCAGCTCGGCGGCGGACTCGGCGACCGCGCGGCCCCGGGTCTGGAGGCGCAGCTCCGGCCGCTCCGGGGCCTCGTACGGGTCGTCCACGCCGGTCAGGCCGGAGATCTCGCCGGCCGCCTGCTTCGCGTACAGGCCCTTGACGTCCCGTTCGGCGCACAGCTCGACCGGGGTGGCGACGTGGATCTCCAGGAACTCGGTGCCGGCCGCCGCGTGCCGCTCGCGCACCGCGGCGCGGGAGTCCGCGAACGGGGCGATCACCGGGGCGAGTACCTTGACGCCGTTGGCCGCCAGCTTCTCGGCGACGAAGCCGATCCGGGTGACGTTGGTGTGCCGGTCCTCGCGGGAGAAGCCGAGGCCCTTGGAGAGGAACTCGCGGATCTCGTCGCCGTCCAGGACCTCGACCTTGTGGCCCTCGGCGCGCAGCCGCTCGGCGAGGGCGAAGGCCAGGGTGGTCTTGCCCGCGCTCGGCAGCCCGGTCAGCCACATGGTGGCGCCGCGCTCGCACGGGGCGGCCGTGCGGGCCGCCTCTGCGGCTCCGTCGGCGGCCAGGGTGTCAGCTGTCACGGTTCTTTCCTTACACGAGGATGGACGGACGATCAGAACGGATCGAATCAGAGGTGGATGCCGCACTCGGTCTTGCCGGAGCCGGACCAGCGGCCGGCCCGGGCGTCCTCACCCTCGCCCGGCTTGCGGGTGCAGGACAACGGGGAGCAGCCGATCGAGGTGTAGCCCTCCCACAGCAGCGGGTTGAGCAGCACGCCGTGGGCGGCGACGTAGGCGTCCACGTCCTCCTGGGTCCAGCGGGCGATCGGGGCGATCTTGACCTTGCGGCGCTTCGGGTCCCAGGACACCACGGGGGTGTTCGCCCGGGTCGGCGACTCGTCGCGGCGCAGCCCGGTCGCCCAGGCGTCGTAGCCGGCCAGGCCCCGGTTGAGCGGCTCGACCTTGCGCAGCGAGCAGCACAGGTCCGGGTCGCGGTCGTGCAGGGCCGGCCCGTGCTCGGCGTCCTGCTCGGCCACCGTCCGCAGCGGGGTGAGCGTGATGACGTTGACCGGCATGGTCGCGGCCACCGCGTCGCGCGTCCCGAGGGTCTCCGGGAAGTGGTAACCGGTGTCCAGGAACACCACGTCCACCCCCGGGAACACCGAGGACGCCAGGTGGGCCACCACCGCGTCCTCCATCGAGGAGGTGACGCAGAACCGCGCGCCGAAGGTGTCCGCGGCCCACCGCAGGACCTCCTGCGCGGTGGCCTCCTCCAGCTCGCGGCCGGCCCGGACGGCTATCGCCTCGTGGTCAGTCGCGGTGCTGCTCATGTGACGTACCCCCGTGGTTGGTCGGTGACAGCAGGCCGAGGAACTTCAGCTGGAAGGCGCGGCGGCACCCGTGGCACTCCCAGGCGCCGTGTCCGGCCTCGGAGGGGCGCAGGTCCTCGTCCCCGCAGTAGGGGCAGAAGAAAGGGGCGGCGCGCTCACTCATTGCCCACCTCGCTGCGCTCGGCGTTCGCTTCGCGAACAACGCCCTGCCTTTTTGGTTCGCTCTCCCCCAGCCTCCGGCCGGGGGTGCCCCCATCGCTCGCTCACGAGAGCTGCTCCTCGGTCGCCCGGGCCGCCCACTGGGCGAAGCGCTCGCCCTCGGTGCGGTCGGCCTGGTAGCGGGTCAGCACGCGCTCGACGTAGTCGGGCAGGCCCGCGCTGGTGACCTTGAGGCCGCGGACCTTGCGGCCGAAGCCGGCCTCCAGGCCGAGCGCGCCGCCGAGGTGGACCTGGTAGCCCTCGACCTGCTCGCCGTGCTCGTCGGTGACCAACTGGCCCTTGAGGCCGATGTCGGCGACCTGGATGCGGGCGCAGGCGTTCGGGCAGCCGTTGATGTTGATGGTCAGCGGCTCGGCGAACTCCGGCAGGCGCTGCTCCAGCTCGTCGATGAGCGTGCGGCCGCGCTCCTTGGTCTCGACGATGGCGAGCTTGCAGTACTCGATGCCGGTGCAGGCCATGGTGCCGCGGCGGAACGGCGAGGGGGTGACCCGCAGGTCGAGCGCCTCCAGGCCGGCCACCACGGAGTCGACGTGCTCCTCGGCGATGTCGAGGACGATCATCTTCTGCTCGGCGGTGGTGCGCACCCGGTCGCTGCCGTGGGCGGCGGCGAGGTCGGCGATCCGGCCGAGCAGCTTGCCGTCGACCCGGCCGACGCGCGGGGCGAAGCCGATGTAGTAGCGGCCGTCCTTCTGCCGGTGGACGCCGACGTGGTCGCGCCAGCGGGCGGCGGGCTCGGCCGGGGCGGGGCCGTCGAGCAGCGGGCGCTCGAGGTACTCCTCCTCCAGGACCCGGCGGAACTTCTCCACGCCCCAGTCGGCGACCAGGAACTTCAGCCGGGCGCGGTTGCGCAGGCGCCGGTAGCCGTAGTCGCGGAAGATGCCGATGACGCCGCCGTAGACGTCCGCGACCTCGTCCAGCGGGACCCACGCGCCCAGCCGCACGCCCAGCTTGGGGTTGGTGGACAGGCCGCCGCCGACCCACAGGTCGAAGCCGGGCCCGTGCTCGGGGTGGACCACGCCGACGAAGGAGACGTCGTTGATCTCGTGCGCGACGTCCAGCAGCGGGGAGCCGGAGACCGCGCTCTTGAACTTGCGCGGCAGGTTGGAGAAGTCCGGGTTGCCGATGAAGCGGCGCTGGATCTCCTCGATGGCGGGCGTGCCGTCGATGATCTCGTCCTCGGCGATTCCGGCCACCGGGGAGCCGAGGATGACGCGCGGGGTGTCGCCGCAGGCCTCGGTGGTGGACAGGCCGACGGCCTCCAGCTTCTGCCAGATCGCCGGGACGTCCTCGATCCGGATCCAGTGGTACTGGATGTTCTGGCGGTCGGTCAGGTCGGCGGTGCCGCGCGCGTACTGCTCGGAGACCTCGGCGACCGCCCGCAGCTGGGGGACGGTCAGCCGGCCGCCGTCGATGCGGACCCGGAGCATGAAGAACTCGGCGTCCAGCTCGTGCGGGTCCAGGATCGCGGTCTTGCCGCCGTCGATGCCCTCCTTGCGCTGGGTGTAGAGCCCCCACCAGCGCATCCGGCCGCGCAGGTCGGCGGGGTCGATGGAGTCGAAGCCCCGGTGCGCGTAGATCGTCTCAATACGTGTCCGCACATTGAGACCGTCGTCGTCCTTCTTGAACTGCTCGTTGGCGTTCAGCGGGGTGTAGTGGCCCATGCCCCACTGGCCCTCGCCGCGGTGGCGGGTCACCTTGCGGGCCGCTGCGGGGCGCCGCTCGGCGGCGCGGTCGGCCGTGGGCTCGACGGTCTCGGGGGAGGTGGCCATGGTGAAGTCCTTCTGGGCGGATGGCGCTGCTGCCGAATGGGTCGCGGGGCGTGTCCGGCCGTGCGGTACCGCTCTGACCTGCGGATTTCAAGGTCTTGAGGGCGGTGGCCGGGACCGGGCGGGCGCCTGCGCATCCGCTGCGGCGGGGATGGCGGGAAGGTCGGCGCCGGGTGCGGTGGTGCGGCGGAGACGGGGGGCTCAGGTCACCGGACAGATGGCGCTGGACACGCGAAGGAGATCGACGTGGAGTCGACCTACTAGGGTGGTTCCGGCGCTAGGCATGGCAAGAGATTCGCACGGCGCGGGACTCGCGGTCCACTAACATCCAGATACTGGACTCTGAGGTTTCGTCATGTGGGACATCCGGATGTTCCCGCCGCTCCCCGCCCGGACGTCCGGCGACGCGTCCGGCGACGCGCCCCCACCCCGCCCGGCCACGCGCCCGTACCCCCGGGGAGATCAACCGCCGGGCCCCGGCCCGATACGGTTGGCCCTGTGCAAGCAGCAGGCGATACGAGCAGAGCGAACGCCGAGCGGCCCTCCCGGCGGCGGGGCAAGGGCTCCCGGCGCGCGGCCAAACAGGCCACCTGGCGCCGCACGGCGTGGGAACTGATCAGGGACACCACCAACACCTGCGTCGAGTACCGGGTCACCGGGCTCGCCGCGGAGGCGGCCTTCTTCACCCTGCTGTCGATCCCGCCGCTGCTGCTCGGGCTGGCCGGCACCCTCGGCTACCTCGACGAGTTCGTCGGCGCGGGCACCATCGCCGGGCTCAAGAAGAGCATCCTCTCGGCCTCCGGGACGGTGCTGTCGGACTCCTCCGTCAACGAGGTCGTGGTCCCGCTGCTGGACGGGGTGTTCGACCGCACCCGGCCCGACCTCGTCTCGATCGGCTTCCTGCTGTCCCTGTGGTCCGGCTCCAGGGCCCTCTACATCTTCATCGACACCATCACCGTCATGTACGGGCTCGACGGCAAGCGGGGCATCGTCAAGACCCGGCTGATGTCGCTCAGCCTCTACTTCGGCGCCCTGGTGATCGGCTCGCTGGTGCTGCCGCTGCTGATGGTCGGTCCGGGACTGCTGGAGAACGCCGTACCGGGGGTGTCCGGGCTGGTCGGCGCGCTCTACTGGCCGGTCGCCATCGTGCTGCTGACCGTCTCGCTGACCACCCTCTACCACCTGGCCGTCCCGGTCTCGACCCCGTGGCGCGAGGACATCCCCGGCGCCCTGGTCGCCCTGGTGGTGCTGGTCTTCTGCAGCGTCGGCCTGCGGGTCTACCTGGTCAGCTCGGTCGAGGGTCCCTCGGTGTACGGCTCGCTGGCGGCGCCGGTGGCCGTCCTGCTGTGGATCTTCGTGGTGGCGCTCGCGGTGCTCATCGGCGCCGCGATGAACGCCGCGATAGACCGCCGCTGGCCCACCCTGGAGACCGCCGACGCGCGCGCCGAGAACGAGCGCGCCCACGAGGAGGCCGCCGCCGCCGTGGTCCGCGAGGTCGCCGCCCGGCGGGCCGCCGAACGGGCCCGGCGCGCCCGCGAACTCGGGCTCGCCGAGGGCGTCGAGGAGGAGTGGGGCGAGGACGAGGGCGAGGACGTGCCCTCCGAGTACCCGGAGCGGTGGGCCGACGTGCTGGCCGCCGACAACGTGCGCGGCCGGCTCACCGCCCGCGGCGGGCCGCACCACCGGCCCGGGCCGCCGCCGCCGGACAGCGACCGGCCGGCCGGGCCGCCGCAGGCGGGCGGGACGGGGGCGGGGGCGGGGCAGCCGGGGTCGGGCGCTGGGCCTGGACCTGGGCCTGGGCCGGGTTCGGGGCCGGGGGCGCCGTCCGGGCCGGGGCTGGGGCCGGTGCCGCCCGGGCAGCAGGTGCCGGGGTACCCGCCGAGGCCGCCCCGGCCGCCGTGGGAACAGCGGTAGGCGGGGCGGACGGACGGTGACGGCAGGGCCTCTCCCGCGGGTGCGGGGGAGGCCCTGGTGCGTCGGGGCGTGGGGTGCGCCGCGGGTGCGTCGTGGGTCGGGCGGTGGGTCGGGCGGTGGGTCAGGGGGCGGACGGGTGCGGCGGGTGGCCGTACGCGGGGCGCAGCTCGGTCGGGGCGGAGGGGTCGGCGGCGCCGGGGGTGGAGGAGAGCGGTCCCGCCGGGGTCGGGTCCGTCGGGCGCTGGGCTGACGGGTCGTGCGGGGCGTCGGGGCCGGTGGGGCCGTACGGGCCGGGCGCGGACGGCTCGGCTCGTACGGACGGCTCGGCCGGGCGGGCCTGGGCCGGGAGCGGCTCGGGGGAGGGCTGGGCCGGGTCCAGGGCGGTGCGCCCGGAGGAGTCGCTCAGCTTGATCAGCAGCGCCACCATCAGCCAGTTCGCCAGCAGCGACGAGCCGCCGGCGGCCAGGAACGGCAGCGCCTTGCCGGTCAGCGGGACCAGCCCGCTCACCCCGCCGACCACCACGAACACCTGGAGCGCCAGCGCCGCCGACAGACCGGTGGCCAGCAGCTTGCCGAACGGGTCGGTCAGGCCGATCGCGGTGCGCAGGCCGCGCTGGACCAGCAGCACGTAGACCAGCAGGATCGCCGTCACCCCGGCCAGGCCCAGCTCCTCGCCGATGGTGGTGAAGATGAAGTCGCTGCGCCCGGCGAAGCCGATCAGCCAGGGCCGTCCCGAGCCCAGGCCGGTCCCGGTCATGCCCCCGGTGCCCAGGCTGAACAGCGCCTCGGCGGGCTGCTCGGAGATCGCCATGTCGTGCACCGGCTTGTAGTAGTCGAGCGGGTGCAGCCAGGCCTCGACGCGGCCGTGCACATGGGGCTCCACCGTCCCGACCACCGCCGCGCCGCCGACCGCCATCAGCAGGCCGAGCACCACCCAGCTGGTGCGCTCGGTCGCCACGTACAGCATGACGATGAAGACGCCGAAGAAGATCAGCGAGGTGCCCAGGTCGCGTTCGAAGATCAGCACCAGCAGGCTGACCACCCAGATCGCCAGCACCGGGCCGGCGTGCCGGCCGCGCGGCAGGGTCAGCCCCCAGACCTTCCGCCCGGCCAGCGCCAGCGCGTCCCGGGAGGCCATCAGGTACCCCGCGAAGAAGATCGTGATCGCGACCTTCACGAACTCGTCCGGCTCGAAGGAGAGCCCGAACAGCCGGATCCAGCGCTTGGCGCCGAAGCTGTCGCCGGGGGAGAGCACCGGCGCGGCCAGCAGGATCAGCGCACCCGCCATCAGCAGGTAGACGTAGCGCTGGAAGAAGCGGTGGTGCTTGACGAAGACGATCAGCGCGAGCGCCGCCGCCACCGAGATGAACACCCACATCAGCTGGGAGGGCGCCGCCGGGAGCTTCTGGTAGTCGCCCTTGGCGGCGTGCGCGGCCTTGTAGCTGAAGTCCAGCCGGTCCAGCAGCACCAGCCCGAAGCCGGTCAGGAAGACGCCCAGCGGCAGGATCAGCGGATCGGCGTACGGCGCGAACCGGCGCACCGCCAGGTGGGCCGCCCCGGCCAGCGCGCCCAGCGACAGGCCGTGCACCAGCAGCCCGGGCGGCATCCTGCCGGTGAGCGCCAGGTCGGCGTCGATGTGTCCCGCCAGACAGACGGCCACCGCGAGGGCCAGGAGGCCCAGTTCGATGTTGCGGTGGCGCGCCGCCAGCCGGCGGCCGTCGCCGCGTGCAGTGGTTCGCACCCTTGTCATCCCCTTGTCGGCCACGTGGCGGGTCTCGCCGACGGGGCATCCTGCCAGACGTTTGTGTCTTCGCCCGCGGTTGCGGAAAGGAGGGGACGGAGGGCAGAACTTTGCCTGGGCAAAGCTTTGTTGGGGCTTGGTAAAGCTTTGTTCAGGCCCGGGTATAGAGGCGGGCCCCGGGTGCGGCGGGGGCACGGCCGAGGGACATCATGGCCGGGCGCCGGGGTGCTCCGGTGTCGGGGTTCCCGATCGGCGGGTTCCCGGCCGATGGGTTCCCGACCGATGGGATTCGCGACAGGCGGGGACCACCGGGACGAGCGAGGTGAGCGGGCGGATGGGCGCGGTGCTGGACGGCGCGATGGGTGCTCCGGTGGGCGGCCTGGTGGGCGGTCCGGTGGGCGGTCCCGCCTCGGTGCTCGCCTACAGTGGCCCGCCGCCGTGGCAGTGGTCCGACCTGGCGACCTCCTGGACGGCCGAGCCGCTGGTGCTCGCGCTGTCGGTGCTGCTCGGCGCCTGGTACCTGGCGGCGGTGCGCCGCGTCAACCGGGCCGCCGGGGCCGGGAGCGGAAGTGGGGCTGGCGCCGGGGTCGGGGCCGGGTCCGCCGGCGGGCGCTGGCAGCCCACCCGTACCGCCGCGTTCCTCGGCGGGCTGCTGTTGTGGATCTGGTGCACCTGCTCCGGCCTCGGCGTGTACGACCGGATCCTCTTCACCGACCGGGCCGTGCAGGTCGTGCTGCTGCTGATGGTCGTCCCGCTGCTGCTGGCGCTCGGCGCGCCGGTCTCGCTGCTGGTCGAGGCGGCGCCGGCGGCCCGGCGGGAGCGCGTCCTGCGGGCGCTGCGCAGCCGGCCGTCCAAGGTGCTGATGTTCCCGGCGGTCTCCACCGCGTTGCTGATGGCGCCGCCGTGGCTGCTCTACTTCACGCCCTGGTACGAGTGGTCGGTGTCCAGCGGGCTCGGGAACGTGGTGCTGCACCTGGCGCTGGTGCTGCTCGGCCTCGCGTACTTCTGGCCGCGCCTGCAGCTCGACCCGGTCGGGCACGAGTACCCGCACCTGGTCGGGCTGTTCATCACCTTCGCCGAGGTGATCTTCGACGCGGGGCTCGGGATCGTGCTGATCTACGGCGGGCACCTGGTCGCCGAGCACTACTACCTGGCGCTCGGGCGGCCGTGGGGGCCGAGCCCGGCGCAGGACCAGACCTGGGGCGGCAACGCGTTCTGGGTGCTGGGGGACCTGGTCGGGCTGCCGTTCCTGGCCGCGCTGGTGCGGCGGATGGTGGTGCAGGGGCGGGAGGAGACCGAGGCGGTGGACGCCGAGCTGGACGCCCGCTTCGCGGCGGCGGCCGAGCGGGCGCGGGAGACGGGGCAGCCGGAGGAAGAGGAGACCGGGATGCGGCCGTGGTGGCTGGACGACCCGAACCTCAAGCACCGGTACGGGGGGTAGGGCGCGGCGGGGGCGGGTGTCTGGTGGCGGGGCGGCCGGGTTTGGCGGGGTGGCCGGGCAGCCGGGTGGCCGGGTCTGGCAGGGGTGGCCGAGCGGCTGTTTGCGGCGGGCCAATTGTGGCCCTTCGAGGCCTTCCCGACGGCCTCTTTCCCGCATTTCCGCAGGTCAAAAATAGGTTGGCCGGGATCCCCCGCTCCGCTAGCGTGTGACACATCCGGTTCGGGGGCCATTGGGCCGCCCGAGGAGTAGAGAGCAGGAGGTGAACCCCGTGGTCGTTGTCGCCCCGATAGCTGCCCAGGGCAGCACTCGCGTTCACCTCCTTTTCCCGGCCGCCGGCTGAGCCCTTCGCGCCAGCCGTAGCCCGCCGGGACATCTCCTCCCGAAGGGCCACTGCGTTGTTCAACGCTGCCTCCGTTCCGTCGTTCTCTTCTTCTTCCTCCTCTTCCTCGACCTCCGCTGACGCCTCCGGGCTGACCGGCTACGGCTGGACGGCCGAGCTCGCGGAGCTGTTCACCCCGTTCGGCGAGGCCGGGCTGCTCCCGGCGCGGATCGTCCGGGTCGACCGCGGCCAGTGCGATGCCGTCATCGCCGACCCGGAGACGGGCGAGCCGCGCACTGTCCGGTTCGACACCCGGCCGGTGGGCGATGCCGACATGATCAACTGCCCGTGCACGGGCGACTGGGCGGCCGTCGACCTGTACGCCCAGCCGATGGCCTCCGTCGCCGCGCTGCTGCCGCGCTCCACCGCGATCATCCGCAAGGTGGCCGGCAAGCGCTCCGACGGCCAGGTTCTGGCCGCCAACGTCGACACCGTGCTGATCGCCTCCTCCCTCGCGACCGATCCCGACCTCGGCCGGATCGAGCGCTTCCTCGCCCTGGCCTGGGAGTCCGGCGCCGATCCGCTGGTCGTCCTCACCAAGGCCGACCTCGTCGACGACGCCGACTTCATCCGGGCCGACGTCGAGGCGGTCGCCCCCGGGGTCACGGTGGTCGTGGTGAGCGCCGAGACCGGCGAGGGCATGGACGTGCTCCGCGCCTGCACCCCCGGCACCACCGCGGTGATCGGCCAGTCCGGTGTCGGCAAGTCCACGCTCACCAACGCCCTGGCCGGCTCCGTGGTGATGACCGTCCAGGAGGCCCGCGAGGTCGACCAGAAGGGCCGCCACACCACGACCACCCGCGAGCTGATCCCGCTGCCCGGCGGGGGCGTGCTGATCGACACCCCCGGGCTGCGCGAAGTCGGCCTCTACGGTGGCGAGGGCGTGGACCTGGCCTTCGCCGACATAGCCGAGCTGGCCGAGGACTGCCGCTTCCACGACTGCGGCCACCACACCGAGCCCGGCTGCGCGGTGCGGGCGGCGCTGGCCGACGGCACCCTGCCGCAGCGCCGGATGGACAGCTACCTCAAGCTCCAGCGCGAGAACGAGTGGATCGCCTCGCGGTCGGACGCCCGGGTGGCCAAGGCGCGGCTGAAGAAGTGGAAGACGATCAACAAGTCGATGCGAGCCGCGGGAGGTCCGGTGAAGCGCTGAACCCCAGCACCGGCCGGCCGCCGCGCCGCGGCCGCCGGCCTCCGCCGGGCCCACCCGGTTCAGCGGAGGTCGGCCGCCAGGCGGAAGCTCTGCAGGACCACCGGAGTGCTGTCGTCCACGGTGAAACCCGGGTCGTCGAGGGCGTCGAGCATCTCCGGACTGCGCCAGAACCGCTCGTGCACCGCACGCCACTCGGCCACGCTGGTGCACCCCTCGCCCTCGTCCAGGGCGTGCTGGAGGTCGACCTCCGCGAGCGGGACCACCCGGACGTCCGTGGTCTCGATCACGGCGACCCTGCGGCCGTCCGAGTCGAGGACCGCGGAGAGCTCACCGGGCAGCGGCAGGGGCTCGCCCTCGTGGTCGTAGTCGGCGACCAGGCCGGTGGTGCTGGTCTTGGCGCCGTCGAGGATCGCCGCGACCAGCTGGTCCCGCAGCGGGCCGGGGAACGCGAACTCGGCCGGAGGCAGGGCGACGACGCGCGGGTCGTCCGGACCGGTGTAGGAGTGCTGCTCGCTCATGCCGCGAGGGTAACGGCGGGACGGCTGGCGGGCCCGCGAATTTCGGGCCCGGGGCTCTCGGCGCCCGGAGCCCGGAGCCCGGCCGCTGGAGCCCGGGCCCAGGAGCCTAGGAGCCTAGGAGCCCAGGCTCCCGGTGCCCGGCCGCTGGCGCCCGGAGCCCAGGTGTCAGGTGCCCGGTGCCTGGCGCCCGGAGCCCAGGTGTCAGGTGCCCAGGCCCGGGGCGTGCAGGGGTGCCGTGCGGGTGATCTCGGGCGCGGGCGGCGAATGGGCGGGTCGGCAGGCCTCCGGGCCAAGGCGCCATGGGCCGCTGGGCCACTGGGCCATGGGGTGAGGTGGTGGGTGGGCGGGTGGTGGGGAGGGTGGGGGCGGGGGGAGGGGGAGGGCCCCCGAAGCAGGGAACGGCGACGATCAACGGTGATGTCCGATTCCCGCCAGTCACCCCCCGCCCAGTGCCGCAAACTGGACAACGTGATCGACGACGACATCCGGTACCGAGCCGTGGACAGCCGCGACTCCCGCTTCGACGGGGTCTTCTTCACGGCGGTCACCTCCACCGGCATCTACTGCCGTCCGAGCTGCCCCGCCGTGACCCCCAAGCGGGTCAACTGCGTCTTCTACCCCAGCGCCGCGGCCGCCCAGGGGGCGGGCTTCCGCGCCTGCCGCCGCTGCCGCCCGGACTCCGTGCCGGGCTCGCCCGAGTGGAACCAGCGCGCCGACCTGGTCGGCCGGGCGATGCGCCTGATCGGCGACGGCGTGGTGGACCGCGAGGGCGTGGCCGGCCTGGCCGACCGCCTCGGCTACAGCTCCCGCCAGCTGCAGCGCCAGCTGACCGCCGAGCTGGGCGCCGGCCCGATCGCGCTGGCCCGCGCCCGTCGTGCGCAGACCGCCCGCCTGCTCCTCCAGACCACCGAACTGCCCGTCACCGACATCGCGTTCGCGGCCGGCTTCGCCTCCGTCCGCCAGTTCAACGACACCGTGCGCGAGGTCTACGACCGCACCCCCAGCGGCCTGCGCGCCGAGGTCGCCGCCGGTCGCCGCATCGCGACTCCGGCCGGCGGTCTCACCCTGCGCTTGGCCTACCGCGGTGCGCTGGACAGCGAGCACCTGATCGACTTCCTCGCCCTGCGCGCCGTCCCCGGCGTGGAGGAGGTCGTCCCCGGCGCGCGCCCCGGCGTGCGCGTGTACCGCCGCACCCTCGCGCTCCCGTACGGCCACGGCATCGCCGAGGTCGAGGGCCTGGCGCCAGGCGAGCCGCCCACCCGGGGCTGGCTGGACTGCCGCCTGCTGCTCGCCGACCTGCGCGACCTGCCGACCGCCGTCCAGCGCCTGCGCATCCTCTTCGACCTGGACGCCGACCCGCTCGCGGTCGACGAGCAGCTCGGCGCCGACCCGCTGCTCGGCCCGCTGGTCCGCGAGCGCCCCGGGCTGCGCTCGCCCGGTCACGTGGACCCGCACGAGCTCGCCGTCCGTGCCGCCCTCGGCCAGCAGATCACCGTCGTCGCCGCCCGTACCCTGGCGGGACGGCTCGCGGAGAAGTACGGCACCGCGCTGCCCGAGCCCAGCGGCGGTCTGCGCCTGCTCTTCCCGACCGCGGCGGCCTTGGCCGCCGCCGATCCGGAGGACTTCGCGATGCCCGCCGCCCGCCGTCGCGCGCTCATCGGCCTGTGTGGCGCGCTGGCCGAGGGCACGGTCCGGCTCGACAGCGGGGTCGACCGCGAGGAGGCCGCGGCCGGCCTGCTGGACCTGCCCGGCATCGGCCCCTGGACGGTCGGCTACCTGCGGATGCGGGCCCTGGCCGACCCCGACGTCTTCCTCCCGAGCGACGTGGGCGTCAAGCACGGCCTGCTCCGCCTCGGCGCCGCCGGGGACCCGAAGTCCGCCGCCCGCGCCGCCGAGTCCTGGGCCCCGTGGCGCTCCTACGCCGTCCACCGGCTGTGGGCCGGCCCCGCGACCACCGGCCCCGCGACCACCGGCCCCGCAGGCACCGGCCCCGCAGGCACCGGCCCCGCAGGCACCGGGACCGACACCGGGACCGATACCGACATGAGCACCAGCATCAGTACCAGCGACACCAGTAGCACCAGCACCGGAACGGAGATCGGACGAGCATGAGCACCACCGTCTACACCACCATGGAGAGCCCCTTCGGCCGGCTGCTGCTCAGCGGGGTGCTGCCGGAGGGCGGCGGACCGGCCGCGCTGGCCACCGTCACCGTGCCCGGCCAGAAGTACGCGCTGGCCGAGCCCGCCGACGACTGGGTGCGCGACCCCGAGGCGCTCGCCGAGCCGGTCGCCCAGCTGACCGACTACTTCGCCGGCAAGCGCACCGGCTTCGACCTCCCGCTCGCGCCCGAGGGCACCGAGTTCCGCCGCAGGATCTGGGCCGCGCTGGACGAGATCCCGTACGGCACCACCGTCACCTACGGCGAACTCGCCGAGCTGGCCGGGCAGGAGCCGCGCATGGTCCGCGCGGTCGGCGGCGCGGTGGGCGCCAACCCGCTGCTGATCGTCCGGCCCTGCCACCGGGTGCTCGGCGCCGGTGGCGCGCTCACCGGCTTCGCCGCCGGCGTGGACCGCAAGCGCTGGCTGCTGGACCTGGAGGGCGGCACCCTGTTCTGACCGCCGGCGCCCCAGGGCCCCTGCCCCAGTAGACCCCGAGGGCTCAACTCCGAAGGTCCACCCGCCAGTTGTTGCTCCGCATGAACCGCCCGGGCGGGAACTCGAAGTCCGTCTCGCCGAGCAGTGTGAACCCCGCCTTCGCGCAGACCGCGTTGGAGGCGGGGTTGTCCACCGAGGGGAAGGCGTGGAGGTGGGGGTGCGCGGCCTCGCGGCGGGCGGCCGCGACCGCCGCGCGGGTGGCGGCAACCGCGATGCCCCGGCCCTGGAAGCCGGGCAGCACGTTCCACCCCATCTCGTGGACGGTCCGACCCTCCCACGTCCTGGTGCCGTAGCCGACCGTCCCGACCGCCTCGCCCTCGGGCAGCAGCACGATCCGGTACATGCAGCCGAGTCCGGACGGGACGAAGTCCAGGTAGCGCCGGTGCCGTACGAGCAGCCGCTCCTCGCTCTCCGGCCCGCCGACGTGCTTCTTCATCTCCGGTGTGTTGACCCGGCGCAGCAGTGCGAGGTCGTCGTCCGTCCAGGGCTCGATGCGTACGTCCGCGGTGGTCATGCCGGGGACGGTAGCGCCGGACGGGCCCCGGCGACCAGTGATTTCCGGCCGGCCGGCTTCCCGTAGGGCGGTTTCCCGCAGGCTGGCTTCCCGGCGGTGGCTTCCTAGCCGGCGGCGGGCCCTTGCTCGGCTCCGGTGCCCGGTTGGGCGAGGGCGCGGGCGAGCTGTTCCAGCGCGGGCAGTGCGTCGACGACCGCCGTACGGTCGGCCGGGTCGAGGGTGCCGAGGGCGGCGGCGATCCGGCGTTCGTGGGCGTGCTGCCAGTCGTCCAGCTGTCGGCGCCCGGCCGGGGTGAGGGCGATCCGGGCGGTGCGGCGGTCGCCGGGGTCGGCCTGGCGGTCGACGAAGCCGGCGTCGAGCAGCTTGCCGACCAGTCCGCTGACGGTGTTGGGCGCGAGCCGCTGTCGCGCGGCCAGTTCGCCGACCCGCAGCGGTGCGGCGGCCAGGGTCTGGAGGAGTTCGACCTGCGCCATCGGCAGGGACTCCCACGGGTAGTCGGTGCGGATGCTGCTGCGCAGCGCGCGGCGCAGCCGGGTGACGGTGTCGGTCAGCCGCCGGGCGTGCTCGACCGCCGGGTCGGGACTTCCGGTGGCGGGGTCGGGAACGTGTGGTGACGACGGCATGGCGGACAGCGTATCGCCTGGTACGGGGCGGTTCGGCGGCCGGTTCGGGCCTCGGGGCCGCGCTGTGTTGCGGCTCTGTTGCGGGCCTCGTGGCGGGGGTCCCTCCGGCACCGTCCGTACCGTGGGACGTCTCCTGTCGCAGAGCGAGCTGCTCGTAGAAAGAACATATCTGTATCCGATATATTCGTGTCATGAATGCCACTGCCCTTGCCACGAGGCTGCTCACCGAGCGGCCCCGGCCGCGTGGCATAGCCGGCTGGCGCCACGCCCACTGGCTCGCCGTCGGCACGGTCTGTCTCGGAGCCTTCCTCGGCCAGCTCGACGCCAGCGTCATCGCCCTGGTCTTCCCCGCCCTCGGCCGCCACTTCGGCGCGGGCTTCGCCGCCGTCGAGTGGGTCGCCCTGGCCTACCTGCTGGTCCTGGTCGCCCTGCTGGCCCCGATCGGCTGGCTCTCCGACCTGGTCGGCCGCAAGACGATGTACATCGGCGGCTTCGCGGTCTTCGGCCTCTCCTCGCTGGGCGCCGGATTCGCCGGCGGCCTCTGGGTCCTGGTCGGCCTCCGCGCCGTCCAGGCGGTCGGCGCCGCGATGATGCAGGCCAACAGCGTCGCCCTGGTCGCGCGCGGCGTCCCCGGGCACGCGATGCGGCGCGCGCTCGGCATCCAGGCCTCCGCCCAGGGCCTCGGCCTGGCGCTCGGGCCCATCCTCGGCGGGATGCTGGTCGAACACGCCTCGTGGCGCTGGGTTTTCTGGGTCAACGTGCCGATCGCGGTGTTCGGCATCCTGGCCGGCTGGTACCTGCTGCCCCGCACCCGGACGACCGGCGCCCCGACCGATGCCCCGGCCGCCGTGCCGGGCCCCCGCGAGGGCCGGACCGGCACCCACCGGACAGCCGCCTATCGGGCAGGCACCCACGGGACGGGCACCCACCGGACCGCCCCCCGCGAGGCCGCCCGCTTCGACCTGCCCGGCCTGCTGCTGCTCACCGGGGCGACCACCACGCTGCTGCTCGCCCTGTCCACCGCCTCCGGACTGCCCCTGCCCGGCTGGGCGGTGGCCGCCCTGCTGCTCGCCTCCGCCGTCCTGGCCCTCGCGCTGGTGCGCCAGGAGCGGCGGGCCGCCCGGCCGATCCTGGCGCCCGGGCTGGTCAACACCCCGGGCGTGCGCTCCGGCCTGGTGGTGGCGCTGATCGGCTACCTGCTGCTGTTCTGCCCGCTGGTGCTGGGCCCGGTGCTGCTCACCGGCGCGGGCGTGTCGACGGCCCACGCGGGCCTGGTGGTCACCCTGCTGCCCGCCGCGTTCGCCTTCGCCGCGACGGTCGGCGGCGGGTGGCTGCCCCGGGGCTGGTCGGACGTGACCAGGTGCCGCTTCGGCGCGCTGCTCACGGCCGTCGGACTGCTGCTGTTCGCCGTGCTGCCGGCCTCGGACGCGGTGGCGTTCCCGCTGCTGGTCGCCGGTTACGGGCTGGGCCTGCTGCTGCCCGCCAACAACGCCCTGGTGATGCGGGCGATCCCGGCCCAGTGCTCGGCGGTCGGCGGCGGCATGGTCAACATGGCCCGCAGCCTCGGTACGGCGCTCGGCATGGCGCTGTCCGTCCTCGGTGTCCACCTGGCGGGCGCCGCGTCCGGTGGGCGGACGGTGCTGCTCGCCCTCGCCGCCGTCGCGGCCTTCGCCGCGCTGCTCACCCGGCCCGTCCGCACCCGAAGGACCGGACCCTAGGCGTCCGTACGGGCGTTCAGGGTGTCCTGGGCGCGGTTGAGGCCGCGCCGGACCAGGGTCTCCAGGGCGTCCGCGCAGCGGTCCAACTCGCCGGGCATGGCGGCCAGTTCCTCCTCCGAGAACTTCTTCAGCACGAAGTCCCCGACGCTCCGGCCCTTCGGGGGGCGGCCGATGCCGAACCGCAGCCGGACGAAGTCCCGGGTGCCGAGCACCTCGCCCACCGAGCGCACGCCGTTGTGGCCGCCGGGGCCGCCGCCGCGCTTGAGCCGGGCGGAGCCGAAGGGGAAGTCCAGGTCGTCCTGCACGACCACCAGCCGTTCGACCGGGACGCCGTGGCGGCGCAGCAGCGCGGCCACCGGGCGTCCGGACAGGTTGATGGACCACCACAGCGGCTTGGCCAGCAGCACCCGGTGGCCGTCGATGCCGATCTCGGCGGTCAGGCCGGCGAGCCCGCTCCGGCGGAAGCGGGCGCCGTGCCGTTCGGCGAGCCGGTCCACGGCGAGGAAGCCCGCGTTGTGGCGGGTGAGCCGGAACCAGGGGCCGGGGTTGCCGAGTCCGGCGATCAGCCAGGGGGCGTCGGGGGTCATGCGGGGGTGCTCCGAAGGGGGTTCTGAAGGGGGCGGGGAAGAACGGCGGACGGCCGGGGCGCGGCCGGGACGGTACGGGACCGTCCCCGCCGGCGCCCCGGCCGTCCGGGGAACGCGCGGAACGCGGAACAGGTGGAACAGCTGGAAGAGACCGGACAGGCCGAGCGGGGCGACCGCTCAGGAGGCGGGCACGCCGGGTTCGGCGCCGCGCTCCTTGAGCATGTCGGTCATCAGCTGGAGCTCGGAGGTCTGGGCGACCACCATCGACTGCGCCAGCCGCTTCTCGGTGTCGTTCCGGGCCTTGTCGACGTAGCCCTGGGCCATCTCGACGCCGCCCTTGTGGTGCTCGATCATCAGCTGGAGGTAGAACACCTCGGCGTCCCGCCCGTTGAGCGTGCGCAGCTTCGCGATCTGGGTGTTGGTGGCCATGCCGGGCATCAGCGAACCGTCGTGGGCCTGGTAGTCGTGGCCCATCTTCATCCACGCCATCGGCGTGGCGGTCGAGTGCTGGGACAGCCCCCACTGGTCCAGCCAGCCCATCATCATCCCGCGCTGGTTGGCCTGGGTGTTGATGATGTCGAAGGCCAGGGTGCGGGTCGGCTCGTCGGCGGTGCGGTCCCGGACGACGAACGACAGGTCCACCGCCTGCTGGTGGTGGGTCGCCATGTCGCGGGCGAACCCGGCCTCGGGGGAGTCGTCGGCCGGGACGGACAGCGTGGACGAGCCGGACGCCGAGGTCCCGCTCGCCACCAGGGCCGGCACCCCGAGCGCCAGCGCCACGGCGGCGGCCAGCGCGGCCGGCCACCACAGGCGGCGGCGGCGCGGGGCCGCGCCGTCCTCCGTACCGTCCAGGTCGTCCGGGCGGTCCGCGTCGGCGGTCACATCTGCCCCATGGTGCAGGAGGCGCCCGGTTCCTGGGTCTGCTTGCCCTGGACGTACTTGGTGAAGAACTCCTCCACCCGCGGGTCGCTGGCGCTGTCCACGGTCAGCTGGGTGCTCCAGGCGTTCAGGGTGATGGTGCCCTGCTCGTCCGGGTACGGGCTCATCATCGAGTACGGGGTCTTCTTGACCTTGTCGGAGAGGGTCTTGATGTCGTCCGGGGTGGCCTTGCCGTTGTACGTCACCCAGACCGCGCCGTGCTCCAGCGAGTGGACGGCGCGCTCGTTCTCGAGCGGCTGGTCGTAGACGTGGGCCATGCAGTCCGCCCAGATGGCGTTGTGGTCGCCGCCGACCGGCGGGGTCATCGGGTAGGTGACCTTGTCCTTGACGTGGGTGCGGCTCAGCTCGCCGAAGGTCTTCACGCCCGGGATGTCCGCGTTGGCGGCGGCCTGCTTGTCCTTCTTCTTCTGGTTCTGGTCCATGACGATCCAGGTGCCGGTGGCGATCGCACCGACCACCAGCACACCGGCCACCACCGAGGCGACGATCTTGTTGCGGCGGTCGCGGCGCTGCTCGGCGGCGCGCAGCTCGGCGATCCGGGCACGGCGGTCGAGGCCGTCCTGCTTGCCGCCGGGCTTGTTGGACTGCTTGGAGGAGGAACCCATGGTGGTCGTCCTTGTCCCCGCCGCACCGGTCGGTGGCGGCGGTCAGGTGGAGTGAGAGGAGGGACGGATCCGTCGGCGGCTGCGCCGGCGGTGGGTTCCGCTCAGGACCGGTGGACCTGGAGTTCGTGCAGGTCGGGAACCGGGTGCGCGCCGTCCAGCAGGCCGGCGGGCACCACCCGGGGCTGCGCGTCGGGCGCGGTCGGGGTCAGCGGTGACACGGCGGGCTGCGGCTGCGGCGGCGGGTTCGGCAGCTGGGCGTCCTGCGGGCAGTACGGGTGGCTGGAGCAGCCGTTGTTGCGCGGCGGCTGGCCGTCGGCGGTGCAGAGGATCCAGTGCCCCTGCTCCTCGGCCGTCCGGTGGTGGTCCGAGGGGTTCGCGGACTTGGCGACCTTCGCGGCACGGCCGGTGTAGGAGGCGTGCCCGGTGGCGACCTGGACGCTGACCACGCTGACCACCGTGACGGAGCCGGCCGGGGCCGCGGTCGTCGTCGGATGGCCGGAGCCGTCCACCGCCTTCGCCTGGCCCGCGCACGGCAGCAGCGTCAGCAGCGCGACGAGCAGCAGGACCAAC
This sequence comes from Kitasatospora sp. NPDC001225, assembly GCF_053597855.1. Lineage (NCBI taxonomy): Bacteria > Bacillati > Actinomycetota > Actinomycetes > Kitasatosporales > Streptomycetaceae > Kitasatospora > Kitasatospora sp. NPDC001225. The sequence goes on along the minus strand of NZ_JBSFJC010000058.1, from coordinate 27,125 downwards.
AGCCCACCTGCCGGGCGGCCCGCGGATGCGGCCCTCCCCGGTCGGGGCGAACTGGGGGCCGACGCGGTCATGCGCACATTTAATCAGCCGAACGAGTGATGCGATGCCCCCCATCGGCCCCCATTTTCGGCGGCCCGTACGCCCGGATGACCAGGAAACACCCTGCTCCGGACACATCCGGCAAGCACGGACGGAACGGAAGCGGACGAACGGATGACGCGCCCGGGACCGGGCTCGCGAACCGGCAGGTGAGCGCGGTGGCCGGGACTTTCCGGTGGGTGACCGGTTGTCGCCGAAACCCGGACAGGGTCCTCGCGGGTGGAGAACAATGTCGTCAGCCCGGCCCGCCCGGGGGCGGCGCGACCACGGAATGACCAGGAGCCGCCAGATGAGCAAGCAGGGTGCACCGGCACAGCCGCACCGGCCGGACGACGGCTGGTGGGACGCCGTCTACGACGGTCCGGCGGGCACCCTCCCGGACACCCCGCACGCCGACCCGGGGGACGGCAGCGTGGACGACTGGTTCGACACGGCGGTCGGGCTCATCGGGCAGCAGCGGTCGGCGGAGCCGGAGGCGCGGCCGGATCCGGAGCCGGAGGTGGCGGCTGCGGCGGCTGTGCCGGAGGTCGGGGCCGGGGCTCCCGCGGAGCCTGACGGTTCGGAGGGCGCGGACAACCGGGACAGCATCGACGACTGGTTCGACACCGCGGTCGGCGTGATCGGCGGGGCGGAGGGGATCGGGCGACAGCGGACCTCCTCCGAGACCCACCACGTCCCGGCCCCCGCCTTCGCCGAGGACGCGCCGAAGCCCGCGCCGGAGCCGGAGGTACAGCCGGAGCCGGTACCTGAGCCCGAGCCGGTACCTGAGCCGGAGACCGTACCGGTCCCGGACCCGGTCTCGTTGGAGAAGCCCACCCCGCCGTCCGCCCCCGAACCGGAGCCCGAGCCGGAGCCCGAGCCGGAGCCTGAGCCCGAGCCCGCCGCCGAGGCGCCGGCCGAGCCGGAGACGGCGGAGGAGCCGGAAGCCCCCGCGCCCGTCCCCGATCCCCGCCTGGCCATCCGCGCACCGCTCGCCGACGGCGGCGCCGCCGTCCCGCACGTCGGCGAGCGCCCGCCGACCTACGGACCCGAGCCGACGGCCGTACCCGAGGCGGACCCGGGCGCACTGCGCGCGCTCGTACCGGACACCGTGCTGGACGGCGCCCAGTACGGGCCGTCCGTGCTGCGCGCCGCCTCCGTCCGGGGTGACTCCGCGCGCTACCGGGGCGAGCCGCGCCGCGACGCCCTGCTGGTCACCCGGTTCGGCGAGGGCCCCGACGGCCTGCTGCTCGCCGTCCTCGGCGGCTTCGACCGGACGGGCGGCCCCGAGGAGGAGGCGCTCACCGCCGAGGCGGTCGCGGCCGCCACCGGGGAGGCGTGCCACCAGCTCGCGGCCGCGATCGGGCGCAGCCGGGCCGGGCTGGCCGCCGACCTGCGCGCCGGCGCCCGCGACCGGCTCCGCTACGGTCTCCAGCGCCTGGCCACCGGTGCCGCCGCCCCGCTGCGCGCCCTGGTGCCCCGGGAGGAGGAGGACGCGCCGTCCCCGGCGCTGCTGCACTGCCTGCTGGTGTCGCTGGACCCGGAGGCCGGCTACCGGGCGGCCTTCGGCGTCGGCCCGGGCGGGCTCTACCTGCTGCGCTCCGGCCACTGGATCGACGCCTACGCGGCCCGCCTGCTGCACCACCCGGACGGCCAGCCGCCGGTCCCCGAGGCCCCGGTGCCCGGTCCGCGCCCGTTCCGCTTCCGGCTCGTCCCCGTGACGCCGGGCGACATCCTCCTGCTCTGCACCCCCGGTCTCGCCCGCCCCATCGCCGACGAGCCGGCCGTCGCCCACTTCCTCTCCACCCACTGGACCCACCCCCACCCCCCGGGCACCGTCGACTTCCTCCGCCAGGTCCAGGTCCGCGCCAAGGGCTACGCCGACGACCGCACCGCCGCCGCCATCTGGACCGAGTGACCGGGGAGGGCGGCGGCGGGATGCGGAGCGGCGGGGTGCGGTCCCGGGCCGGTCAGGCCGGCAGCCGGCCGTCGAGGAGGAAGGCGGTGAGCGGGTCGCGGATCCGGGGGTCGGTGAAGTCGACGCCGTGCCCGGTGGCGTCCACCGTGACCATCGCCGCCCGGTGGCCGAAGGCCGACCGGACCTGACGGGCCCCGGAGTACGGCGTCGAGGCGTCGTAGCGGTTCTGGAGCATCAGGATGTTCCGCGGCCCGTCCGGGTTCGGGCGCACCGGCGGTTCCTCGGGGCGGTAGTGCCAGAACGCGCAGGGCCAGACGTTGCCGGACATGCCGGCGGTGAGCGGGTAGCGCTGCCGGTCGGCCGCGGTGCGGGCGGCGTAGACGGCGGGGTCGCGGGGCCAGGCGGAGTCGCCGCAGATCACCGCGGACTGGGCGGCGACGAAGTTGTCCGGGATGACCGACGGGAGGCCGCTGCCGGGGGAGCCTCCCGGCGGCGGGGCGGTGCGGGTGGCGGCCATCCGCAGCACCGTGGCGGCCAGCGGGTAGTAGCGAGGTTTGGTGAGCGAGGCGTAGACGACGGCCCGAAGGGTGTTGCCGGTGAGGGTCCGGCCGTCGGGCAGGCCGAACGGCGCGCGGTCGAGCTCCTCGGCGAGCCGCAGGTAGGCGGCCCGTACGGCTTCGGGGGTGGCGCCCAGGTGGAGGGTGTCGTCGCGGGCGGCGAGGTACCGGGCGAGGGCCGGGAAGGCCTCCTCGGTGCCCTCGCTGAACAGGCCGATCGCCTGCTGCTCCCCGCCGGGGGCGACCGTGCTGTCCAGCACCAGGTGCTCGGCGCGGGTGGGGAAGAGGCTCGCGTAGACCTGGCCGAGGTAGGTGGCGTAGGAGGAGCCCAGGTAGGAGATCCGGTGGACGCCGAGGGCGGCCCGGATCCGGTCGAGGTCCCGGGCGGAGTCGGCGGTGGTGATGTCGGCGAGGTACGGGCCGCTCGCGGCGGCGCAGGCGTCGGCGATCCGCCGGGCCAGGTCGAGGTTGGCGGTGATCGAGCCGTCGGGGGCGGGGAAGGGGTAGTTGAGTTCGGCGGCGCGCTCCTCGGCGGGCAGGTCGCAGTGCACGGGGGTGCTGTTCCCGACGCCGCGCTCGTCGAAGCCGATCAGGTCGTAGGAGCGCAGGACGTCGGGCGGCAGGAAGGCGGTGGCCTCCCCGGGGTAGTCGAGGCCGGAGCCGCCCGGTCCGCCGGGGACCACCACGAGGTCGCCGCGGCGGTGGGCCGGGTCGGCGGTGCGGATCCGGGAGACGGTGAGCGTGAGGGTCCCGGCGCCGGGGTGGCGGTAGTCGCGGGGGACGCGCAGCGTCGTGCACCGCTGGCGCGGGTCGCGGGGGAAGGGCGTGCCGTTGGCGTTGGGGGTCGGGGCCGGGCAGGGCCCCCAACGGAGGGCGGTGGGCGCGGCGTCGGCGGCGGCCGTCGGCGGGGCGACGGCCGCGGGCAGGAGCAGGAGGGAGAGCAGCAGGCCACCGGTCGCGGCCGTGCGGCGCAGGATCGCGGTCATGCTCTGACGGTAGGTCGGCTCGGCGGCCCCGGCTTCGGAGCGGGGGTGGAGGTCGGCGGCCGGTTCTCCACCCGCCGTTCTCCACCCGGTGGTTGAGCCGAAGCCGAAGCCGAAGCCGAAGCCGGATCCGAAGCCGGGGCCGGGGTCGGAACCGGAGCCGGGGAGGCCGCGGGGCCGCTCAGGTGCGCAGGAGGATGCCGGTGACGGCGGTGGCCTGGGTGAGGGCGGTGTCGCGGTGGGCGTCCGGGAGGCCGATGGCGACGGGGACGGCGAGGCCGTCGAGCAGGGCGCGGATCTGGGCCGCGCGGTCGGCGGCGGGGCCGGGGGTGAAGCGGCCGGTGGCGGTGCCCTCCTCGATGAGGGCGACCAGGTCGGCCTGCCAGGGGGCCTCGATCTCCTGCTGGCCCTGGCGGATCTCGGCGCTCGCGGGGGAGCGGCCCCACACCTCGACCCAGAGGATCCAGCGCGGGTCGCCCGCGCCCTCCGGCAGGTAGAGGCGCAGGTAGGCGTCGAGGCGCTGCCAGGGGTCGAGGGTGTGGTCGGCGAGGGCCTCGCGGCGGCGGGCGCCGAGCTGGTCCTCGCTCCAGCGGAGGGTCTCCAGCAGCAGCTGGTCCTTGCTGCCGAAGTAGTAGAGCAGGTGTCCGGCGCTCATCTGGAGCTGTTTGCCGAGCCCGGCCATGGTGAGCTTGGCGAGCCCGTGTTCGGCGATCGCGGCCCGGGCGGTGGCGAAGACCTCCTCGCGGGGGCGGGCCGGCCGGCGCGGGCGGGGGTCGGCCATGTGGGGTTCTCCTCGGTGGGCCGGAACGCGGGAAGGCGGCGCGGAACGCGGGAAGGCGGCCCGGGCGGGGGCGTACGGCCCCCGCCCGGGCGGGGCGTCAGAGCGCCTTCGGCTGCTGCTGGGTGATGCAGTGGATGCCGCCGCCGTTGGCGAAGATCTCGCGGGCGTCGACGAGTTCGACGGTGCGGCCCGGGTAGGCCTCGGCGAGGATCGCGGCGGCCTCCTGGTCGCGCGGGTCGTCGAAGGCGCACAGGACGACGGCGCCGTTGGCCACGTAGTGGTTGATGTAGGAGTAGTCGACCGGCTCGCCGTCCTCGTCCAGCAGGACGGTGGGGGCGGGCAGTTCGAGGACCTCCAGCGGCCGGCCCTGGGCGTCGGTGGAGGCGCGCAGCACGGCGACCAGTTCGCGGCAGACCTCGTGGTCCGGGTGCGAGGGGTCGGGCTGGACGTGGGCGACCACGACGCCGGGGCGTACGAAGGAGGCGACGATGTCGATGTGCCCGCGGGTGCCGAACTCGTCGTAGTCGCGGGTGAGTCCGCGCGGCAGCCAGATCGCCTTGGTGGTGCCGAGGAAGGCGTGCAGCTCGGCCTCGACCTCCTCCTTGGTCCAGGTCGCGTTGCGGCCCTCGCCGAGCTGGACGGTCTCGGTGACGAGGACCGTGCCCTCGCCGTCGACGTGGATGCCGCCGCCCTCGTTGATCAGCCGGGAGGCGAAGCGCTGGACGTCCGTCAGTTCGCTGATGTGCTCGGCGATGTGCTGGTCCTTGTCCCAGCGGGCCCAGGACTGGGCGCCCCAGCCGTTGAAGATCCAGTCGGTGGCGGCCAGCGAGCCCTTGCCGTCGATCAGGAAGGAGGGGCCGATGTCGCGCATCCACGCGTCGTTCAGCGGGCGCTCGACGATCTCGACCTTCTCGGAGACGTACGTGCGCGCCTGCTCGGTCTCGCCGGTGTTGACGATCAGCGTCACCGGCTCGTACCGGACGATGGTGTCGGCGACGGCGGCCCAGGCCTGGCGGGCGGCGTGCAGCTGCTCGGGGCCGTCGAAGGTGGGGTTGGTGGTGGGGAAGGCCATCCAGGTGCGGTCGTGCGGGTGCCACTCGGCGGGCATCCGGTAGCCGAGGGAGGCGGGCGTGGCGGTGGTCATCGTGGAGTCCTAAGCGGTCAGAGGAAGTAGAGGCGGCTGAGGGAGACGCTGTCGGCGGGTTCGGAGCGCAGCGGCGAGCCGTCCAGGGAGACCAGGCCGGTCTCGGTGACCTCGACGTGGCCGATGCGGGCGTTGCGCACCATGTCGCGCGGTCCGATGCCGCGGGTGTTCCGTACGCCGACCCGGCGGCGGCGGGTGGGCAGCCCGTCGGCGGCCTGGTCGAGGTAGGCGCCGTCGGCGGCGGCCTGGGCGACGAAGGCCACCGAGATGTCGGCGGCGGTCGCGCCGTGGGCGCCGAACTGCGTTCCCAGGACGAGCGGTTCGCAGCGGTCGGTGGCGGCGTTGGGGTCGCCGACCACGCCGTAGGCGGGGAAGCCGGCCTTGAGGACCAGTTGCGGCTTGGCGCCGAAGTGGTCGGGGCGCCACAGCACGATGTCGGCGAGCTTGCCGATCTCGATGGAGCCGACCTCGTGGGAGAGGCCGTGGGCGATGGCCGGGTTGATGGTGAGCTTGGCGATGTAGCGCAGCACGCGCTCGTTGTCGTCGCCGCTCTCCGTCGTCCCGTACGAGCCGGCGCCGTCGAGCGGGCCGAGTTCGGCCTTCATCTTCCCGGCCATGGCGAAGGTGCGGCGCACGGTCTCGCCGGCCCGGCCCATGCCCTGGGCGTCGGAGGAGGTGATGCCGATGACTCCGAGGTCGTGCAGCACGTCCTCGGCGCCCATGGTGCCGGCCCGGATGCGGTCGCGGGCCATCGCGGCGTCGCCGGGCAGGTCGGGCTTGAGGTCGTGGGCGGAGACGATCATGTCGTAGTGCTCGCCGAGCGCGTCCCGCCCGAACGGCAGCGTCGGGTTGGTGGAGGAGCCGATGACGTTCGGCACGCCCGCCATCTTGAGGACGTTGGGGACGTGTCCGCCGCCGCAGCCCTCGATGTGGAAGGCGTGGATGGTCCGGCCGTCGAGGACCTTCAGGGTGTCCTCGACCGAGAGGCACTCGTTCAACCCGTCGGTGTGCAGGGCGACCTGGACGTCGTACTCCTCGGCGACCCGCAGCGCGGTGTCCAGGGCGCGGGTGTGCGCGCCCATGTCCTCGTGCACCTTGAAGCCGGACGCGCCGCCCTCGGCCAGCGCCTCGATCAGCGGGGCCTCGTCGGAGGACGAACCGCGGCCCAGGAAGCCGATGTTGACGGGCCAGGCGTCGAAGGAGTTGAAGGCGTGCCGCAGCGCCCAGGGGGAGTTGACGCCGACGCCCCAGACCGGGCCGAACTCCTGGCCGATGATGGTGGTGACGCCGGAGGCCAGCGAGGCCTCCATGATCCGCGGCGAGAGCAGGTGGACGTGGGTGTCGACGGCGCCGGCGGTGGCGATCAGGCCCTCGCCGGAGACGATCGTGGTGCCGGTGCCGACGACCACGTCGACGCCGTCGAGGGTGTCGGGGTTGCCGGCCCGCCCGATCGAGGCGATCCGGCCGCCGATCAGGCCGATCGAGGTCTTGCGGACGCCCTGGACCGCGTCGATCACCAGCACGTTGCTGATCACCACGTCGCAGGTGTCGCGGACGGCGGCGGGCTTGAGGTGCAGGCCGTCCCGGGCGGTCTTGCCGAAGCCGGCCAGGAACTCGTCGCCGGGCGCCTGGGAGTCGGACTCGACCCGGACGATCAGTCCGCTGTCGCCGAGCCGGACCCGGTCCCCGGCGCGCGGGCCGTGCACGGCGATGTAGTCGTGCGGGGTGATCGCGCTCACGAGGGCACCTCCGCGTCGTCGAAGCCGGTCAGGTAGCCGGTCGCGCGGGCCTTCGCCAGGGCGGCCTCCTTCGCGCCGGGCGCGTCCAGCGGCCCGTCCACGAGCCCCGCGAAGCCGATCGCGACCCGCTCTCCGCCGATCGGCACCAGGCCGACCTCGACGGTGGCGCCCGGGTCGAAGCGCACCGAGGAGCCGGCCGGCACGGCCAGGTGGGTGCCGTAGGCGGCGGCACGGTCGAAGGCCAGCCGGGGGTTGGCCTCGAAGAAGTGGAAGTGCGAGGTGACCGAGATCGGCACCCCGGAGGTGTTGTGCACGGGGAGCAGCAGCGTCTCCTCGACCGGGTCGTAGCCGGCGCCGTCGCCGATCAGCGCGCCGCCGGGGGCGTCGTCGCCGAGCGAGCCGGCGCCCTTGAACGGGTCGGTGACGACGGCGAGGCGGGTGCCGTCCTCGAAGACGGCCTCGACCTGGACGACGGTGACCACGTCCGGCACGCCGGGCAGCACCTCGTCGGCGGTGAGCACGGAGCGGCCGGCCTCGATGGCCTCGGCGAGGCGGCGGCCGTCGCGGGCGGCCTCGCAGACGGTGTCCGCGATCAGGGCGGTGGCCTCGGGGATGTTGAGGCGCACGCCCCGGGCGCGGCGGGCGCGGGCCAGTTCGGCTGCCGTGAAGATCAGCAGCCGGTCCCGCTCGGTGGGGGTCAGTCGCACGGTTCCTCGCTCGCGGTCGCCGGGAAGGGGGTCGGCTCGGGTCCTCGGGGGCTGTCGGGATCGATGTTAGAACGGCGTTCAAACACCTCGGGGTCATTGAACCCGCAGCGGGCCGCCCTGTCCAGCGTTGCCGCTCCGCGGGCGTTCGGCCCGCCGGGTGGGGGGCGGGGGTGAGCGGGCGGGAGCGAGGGGCGGGGGCGAAGAGGTCCGGGTGGGCCGGCGCCCGGACCCCGGCGCGCGGCGGGAGCGGGGCGGGGGGCGCGTGGTCGGGCGCACGGTCGGTACGGGCGCCGGGTGTGCGCGGGATCGGGTGGGGGCTTCTTCGAAAACAGCCTCTGCGCTTCGCAAACCTGTCCGGCGCGGGCAGTTGGATCACGCGAACCACCCCGTGCCCCTTTCACCCCACGTGATCGGACGCACACTGTTGCAAACGCCGTCAACTGGGCATGAGGATGAGTGGTCAGAACGAGGGGGCCACCCGGCCGGCGGGGGATCCGGAGGCGGGGGCCCGGATTTCAGGGCGGGGGCATGTGTTGATGGACGGTCAGTCGCGATTCCCGCGGCAGCGGACGAGTTCCGGCGACGCCTACCGGTCCGGGCCGGTCCAGGCGCCGGTCGCCGGCACCGGGACGACCCTGCCGGGTGCGCCGGCACCGGGGTGTGCCGTGCACCGGAGACTGCACCTCACGCTCGATCCGGCGGATCTCGTCGGGGTGGGCGCGGTGCGGCGGCGGTTGCGCTCGGCGCTGAGCCACTGGGGGGTGCCGGAGCTGTCCGACACCGCCGAGCTGCTCTCCTCCGAGCTGGTCACCAACGCGCTGCTGCACACGGGCAAGGGCGCGGTGTTCGACGCGGAGCTCGGGTCGGACCACCGGCTGCGCATCGAGGTGCAGGACGGCACCAGCAGACTGCCCGGGCGGCGGCGCGATCCGGAGGGCGAGTACGCGACCTCGGGGCGCGGCCTGCTGCTGGTGGAGGCGCTCGCGGATTCCTGGGGCGTGCAGCTGCGCGGCGACGGCAAGGTCACCTGGTTCGAGCTCGCCATGCCCTGAGTCCCGCCTCCGGGCGGCGTGCTCCGGGCCGTGCGTTCCGGGCCGTGTGTTCCGGGTCGGCGGCAGGACGTACGATTGTTCGCCGTCGATTGATTCGCTGTCGAAGGAAGCCCAGAACAGAAGGCGGAACAGAAGATTTCCGGCCCGTTGGCATTGCCGCTCGGCCGAACATTGGCCAGGATGGTGGGAATGTGTGTCCACGTGCGGGAAGCAGCGGGGAGACCGAACCTCGACTGGCGACCGTCCGTCGCACCGTCCTATCCAGCACGACCCATCACAACGCCACGCGGCCCGTCCGGACGGTCGGCGCGGTCCGCCACGGCAGCGGCAGGAGCAGCATGCCCACTGAGCCCGAGTCGCCGGGGCCGGCGCTTCCTCCCGGCGCGGCGCCCGTCGTCGAGCCGCGAACGGTGGCGCCGCGAGCCGTAGAGCCGAGGACCGTGGAGCCGCGCACCGCCCGGCCGAGAGCCGTCGAGCCGCGTGTCGCCGAGCAGCCGGGCGCCCCGGAGCCGCGCACCTCCGGGCAGCCCGCCGCCGGCCCCACCACCACCGGGACGGGCCGGGCCCGGCCGCCCGCCCAGTCCTCGCGCCGCGGCTCCGCGGTGCGGCCGTCCCCGAGCCTCGCCGCCGCCCGGCTGGCGCCCGTGCTGTCGGGCGGCCTGCCGCCGTCCTCCGCGGACACCATGCCGGACTGGCTGGAGCCCGCGATGGCGGCCAACGGCATCGGCTCCTTCGACTGGGACATCCGCCGCGACGTCCTGGAGGGCGACCAGCGGGCCTGTGCGATCGTCGGCCTGGACGCCCTGGGGCAGAGCCGCTTCGACCGTACGGCCGCCTCCTTCCTGGCCATGCTGCACCCCGAGGACGCGCCCGTGGTGCGCCGCCGGGTCGAGCGCGCGGTGTCCGAGCTGGGCCAGTGCGGCGCCTACTACCGGACGGTCGGGGCGAACGGCGGCATGCGCGCGGTGCGCTTCCGCGGCCGGGTGCTCGCCGACGCCTTCGGCCGGGCCTCCCGGATGGTCGGCTTCGTCTGGGACGCCACCGTCGAGCTGCACAAGCGGGACCACGCCGACCGGATGGCCCTGCTGCGCGAGGAGCGCTCCCGGTTCATCAAGGAGGCGGCGCGCGCCCTCTCCGAAGCCGTCACCGTGCGTGACGTGGCCCGGGTGTTCACCGAACTGCCGCTGCCCGGACTGCCGCCGGACGGCCTGGTGCTGGCCTCCTTCGAGGCCGGACGGGCGCAGATCCTCGGCGCCTCCGGCTACCGCTCCGACTCGCTGGCGGTCTGGGACCGCACCGTGCTGCCGCCCGGCCACCCGGCCGCCGAGGCGCTGCGCCACCGCGCGCCGGTCTTCGTCTCGACCCGCGAGGACTTCCGCGACGGCTACCCCGAGGTGTGGGAGCAGACCAGCCGCACCGGCCGGGGCTCCTGGGCGTACCTGCCGCTGGTGGCCAGCGGCCGGGCGATCGGCGTCTGCGTGGTCAGCTTCGACGACGAGCGCGAGCTGGACGCCGATGAGCGGACCCTGCTGACCACGCTGGGCGGGCTGGTCGCCCAGTCGCTGGCCCGGGCCCGGCTGCACGACGCCGAGCACGAGCTCGCGGCCGGCCTCCAGCGGGTGATGCTGCCGCGCACCGTCCCGTCCGTCCCGGGCGTGACCACCGCCGTGCGCTACATCGCGGCCGGCTCCGGCCTCCAGATCGGCGGCGACTGGTACGACGTGGTGCCGCTGCCCGGCGGACACGTCGGCCTGGTGATCGGCGACGTCCAGGGCCACGACGTGCACGCCGCCGGGATCATGGGCCAGCTGCGGATCGCGCTGCGCGCCTACGCGGCCGAGGGCCACCCGCCCGCCGCCGTGATGGCCCGCGCCTCCCGCTTCCTCGCCGACCTGGACACCGACCACTTCGCGACCTGCACCTACGCCGAGGTCAACGTGGACTACGGCGTGGTCTACGCCGTCCGGGCCGGTCACCTCGACCCGCTGGTGCGCCGCGCGGACGGCACCGCCGCCGTGGTGCCGGTGGCCGGCGGGCTGCCGCTGGGCATCGACCCGGACCAGGAGTACCGGGTCACCCGGTTCAGCCTGGACCCGGGCGAGACCGTGCTGCTCTGCACCGACGGCCTGGTCGAGGCGCGCGGCATGGACCTGGACGAGGGCATCGCCCGGCTCGCCCGGGCGCTCGCCCGCCCGCTGCCGGACGCCGGGCAGGCCGCCCGCGACCCGCTGGAGGAGCTGGCCGAGCGGATCGCCTCCCAGGCCGCCGACTCCAGCGAGCGCGAGGACGACATAGCGCTGCTGCTCCTGCGCTGGGACGGCCCGGCCGGCGGGCTGGCCGCCCAGCAGCTGCGCCGCCGGATCGGCCAGGCCGACCTGGCGCGGGTCGCCGAGGTCCGGGCCGAGCTGCGCGACGCGCTGCGCCGCTGGGGCGTGGCCGAGTTCATCGACACCGCCGAGCTGCTCTCCTCCGAGCTGGTCACCAACGCCATCCGGCACACCGACCGGGACGCCATGTTCACCGCCCGGCTCTACCGGGAGCCGGAGGCGGACGGCGGCCGGGCCCGGTTGCGGGTCGAGGTGGAGGACGAGTCGGACCTCTGGCCGACCCGCCGGACGCCGGGGGAGCAGGCCTCCTCCGGGCGGGGTCTGATGCTGGTCGAGGCACTCGCGGACTCCTGGGGCGTGGAGCCGCGCGGCTCCGGCAAGCGGATGTGGTTCGAGCTCAGCGGGACGTCGGCGGCCTGAGCCCCAGGCCCGGTCTCCGGCCCCCGGGGGCGTCGGGGCGCCGACGGGGGAGCGGTCAGCCGAACTGCTGCTCCAGGTCCTTCAGTTTGCGTTCCATCTCGTCCAGCCGGGGCAGCGTGACGGTGTCCTCCTCCAGGGTGAGGTCGATGGTGCGCCGCTCCGGACGGGCCGGCAGGCCCGGCTGGACGACCGTGCCCTCGGCCGGTTCCACCTCGCGCGGACCGGCGGGGCGCTCCACCTCGGGACGCTCGGCCCCGACGCGCTCCGTCGACACCCGTTCCGCCGACACCCGCTCCGTCGAGACGCGTTCCACCCCGGGGCGGTCCGCCGTGGCGGCCGTCGCGGGCTCCGCGCCGGACCCCAGCCGCCGCGCGGTGCCGCCGCCGCGCCGCCAGGCGCTGTGGGAGCGGTTGATCGCCCGGATCTCGGCCCGTTCCCGGCGCCCGGCCAGCTTGCGGCGCTGCTTCTCGTCGGCGCGCTCCCGCTTGTCGTCGCGCACCTCCTCGACCGCCTCGTCCAGGCTGCGGACGTTCTCCAGCAGCATCAGCGACCAGGCCGCGTAGGTCTCGCGCGGGGCGCGCAGCCAGCGGACGATGCGGATCTGCGGCAGCGGGCGCGGCACCAGGCCCTGCTCGCGCAGCGCGGCCCGGCGGGTCTGCTTGAGCGCCCGGTCGAACAGGATCGCCGCGGAGAGGGACATGCCGGAGAAGAACTGCGGGGCGCCGGCGTGGGTCAGGCCGCGCGGGGCGTGCACCCAGTTGAACCAGGCCGAGGCGCCGGCGAAGAGCCAGACCAGCAGCCGGGAGCCGAGCGCGGCGTCACCGTGGCTGGCCTCGCGGACGGCGAGCACCGAGCAGAACATCGCGGCGCCGTCCAGGCCGAACGGGACGAGGTACTCCCAGCCGCCGGACAGGCCCAGGTTCTGCACGCCGAAGCCGACCAGGCCGTGGAAGGAGAGGGCGGCCGCGACGCCCGCGCAGCAGAACAACAGGGTGTAGGAGGCGCCGCCGTACAGGGATTCCTTGCGGCGGCGCCGTTCCTCGGAGCGCTCCCAGGAATCCGTGCCGGCGGTGGAGGAGGCGGACCCCCGGCTGCGGAGCAGGGCCACCAGGAGTGCGCTGACCAGCAGCCCCACGACCACGGTGATCGCCCATCCGAGCGGTATGTCGGACAATTTCATCGCCGAAACCAGCCTCGCTTTCCTGCGTCGCTTTTCTGCGTCGTGACGGCGGGGACCATCATGGCGGACGCGCGGCGAGGAAATGGCCGATTCGCCGTCAATGCGCTGAGGAGAGGGATTTCTGACCCGGTTACCATCGCATTGTCATGCGAATATGAAGCGGGCTTTTCCCGGAATCGCGGGCTTTTCGGACCTGATATCGGACAGGTTTTCGTCAACGCCGCGTGACGCGCGGACAGCCGCCGCACATGTCCTTCGGATCGGCGGTGTAGACGAGGCAGCAGCTGGCCCGGGCGCGCTCCAGGGCCGGAGCGCCACCGCCCCCGGGCGCCGGGGGCGCGAATCCGGCGCCCGGGATGAAGGGGGCCGGGGCCGGAGCGGGGCGGTCGCCCGCGCCGGGCGTGCGCGCGGGGTCGGGGGGCCCGCCGGGCGCCAGCAGCGCGGACAGTTCGGCGCGCGCCCGCTCCTGCTCCCCGAGCAGCCCGCCCGCGTAGCAGAGCCCCTCCACCACCGCGTCGGTGGCCATCGCCCACAGCACCCGGGGCCCGCGCCGCGCCTCCGGGCCGAAGGAGGTGAGCACCGGGGCCAGGAAGGCGCCCAGCGCGGACCGCAGGGCGGCGGCCAGCGCCGCCTCGTCCGGCACCGTCCGGGCCCACTCCGGGCCGACGGCCGCGGGCACGGTCGCCGCGCCCGCCGCCGTCCCGGGCTTCGAACCCGCCACCGACCCGGCCGCCGGGTCGTCCGGAAGGCAGGCGAACTCCGCCGGGCGGACGGTCAGTTCGACCGAGTCGGGGCGCCGGCGCAGCGCGACGTCCCCGAGGCCGAGCAGCGGGACGCGCCGCTCCAGGAACCACGGCAGCGTGAACAGCAGCGAGACCGGCCAGACGAAGCGGTGCAGCCCGAAGCCGGCCGCGACGTCCGGGCGCAGCGGCTGCCCGTAGCGGGTGAGGCCCTGCCGGGCGTCGTGGGCGATCAGCTCGCGCACCGCCTCGGGGCGGGCGGCGAGGTCGGCGACGGGCAGCCAGCCGCCGCCGTGCCGGGGCGGGGCGCAGCGCACCGTCAGGACGGGGGTGAGTCCTGACAGCCGGTGGTACGAGGGGGCGCCCGGGGCGGTGGGGGCGGGGGTGCGCGCCCCGGTGGCGCGGGGGACGCGCGGCCTGGGGCCGGGCCGGGTGCTGCTCGCGGTCATGGACGGCCCCATCGGGTCGACCGGGGCGCCCATGGTCCGCCCGGCGGTGCCCGGCCGGGTGGTGGCGGCGCCGGACGCGGCCGGACCGGGGCATGGCGGTGCCCGGGGAACGGCAAGGCGACCTGGCCGGGGTACTGCTCCCCCCGGCCAGGTTAGCCTCACCTTAGCTGATCGTCCCCCCGGTCTCGCTGGTGATGCGCCCGTCCGGGGGAGCACCGGTTGTGCGGAGGGTGTTCAGCTGGCGCGCGAGCCAGACCGGCACGCCGCCCAGGGCGTCCACCAGCCGGGTCGCCTCGGCCCGCAGCCGCGCGGCCTCGGGCGGCTCGGACACCTCGGCGAGCGCCGCGAGCGCCGGCGCCACCCCCACCGTGAAGCCGAGTTGCTCACGCAGCCGCAGGGAGGCGTCGAAGCCCTCCCGGGCGTTCCCGCGCTCCCCGCGCGAGAGCGCCAGCGCGGCCAGGTGCCGCCAGGTGTACGAGCGCAGCAGCTCGTCCCCGCGCTCGCCGGCGCCCTCGTGCGCCCGCCGGTAGGCGATCCAGGCCGCGCTGCGGTCGCGCAGCAGGTTCTCGGCGACCAGTCCGCGCCGGAAGTCCAGCAGCGGGCGGCCCGGGGCGTCCGGCGGCAGCAGGGCCGAAGTGCGGCCGAGCGCCGCCTGTGCCTCGTCCAGCCGGTCGCGCGGGCCGAGGACGCTCGCCACGTACGCGAGGAAGCCGCGGGCGCAGGCGGCGGCCGCGCGCTGCTCGGTGCCGGAGGCCAGGGCCTCCGCCAGGCGCAGCGCCTGTTCCGCCTGGGTCCAGTTCGCGGCGGTGAACAGGCATTGCTCGATGAGGAGTTCGGCCCGCCCCAGGGCCGCGTCCGGGTCGTGCTCGGCGGTCGGTCGCAGTAGTTCGGCGGCCTCCTGCCAGCACCCCCGGGACCTCAGCCGCCACACGGTGTCACCCGGCTCCTCCGCTGCCGCCCGCCCCCGCCCCTCCGGGTTGCTCGGGTCCCATCCGTGCTCCGACAACGCCACCTCCTTGTGTGCGCCATCCGGCATGGGCACGGACCTGCCCCTGAGGCCCTGTCGCCACGACCCGCACGCATGGCGACGACAGGGCGAAAGGCCCGCGCTGTGGCGGCAATTCAACACGGGGGTGAGCTTGTGCACCAGATCACGAGCGAAGGTTGTTGCTTTTGGAAGAGAAATGATCTAGGGGTGCGCGAGGGAAAGGGGCCGGAGGGGGCCGGTGGGGCGGCCCGGCGGGGCCGCCCGGTGGGTCAGGAGGTCCAGCCGGTCTCCATCAGGGCCTCGGCGGCGCCGTTCGCGGGCTGCGGCACGCCCGCCAGGTCCAGGCTGAACAGGGCCACCAGCAGCTGTTCGCCGCGCACGGTGGCCTGGTGCGAATAGCCCGCGAGGGTGAACATCGCGGCGGCCATCTCCTCGGCGTGCAGGGTCTGGAGCCAGAGGCACTCGACCGACTTCACGTCGGCGGGCTCGGTCCAGGTGTCCACCTGGGCGACCATCCGGCCGCCCAGCAGGGTGACCCCGTCGCGCTCCTGGGACTCGGTGAGCTCCAGGTCGTCGAAGCCGAGCCACTCCAGGTAGCGGGCGGCGGTGAACACCGCGTCCTGCGAGGTGCGCACCGGGTGCGGGCGGAACGGCGCGCGGTGGCGGAACGGGCGGGAGCGGCCGGTCGGGGACGGTGCGGGCGGGGCCGGGGCGGGGGCGTTCGCCGGGTGGGCCGGGAGCGGGCGGGCGGCCTGCGGGCCGGGGGCGGCGAGCGGGGCGGCGGTGCCGGTGCCCAGGCGGGTGGCGCGGTCCACCGGCAGCCGGACGGTGGCGCCGCAGTTGCAGGTGAACTCGGGCTGCGGCCACTGGTCGGAGCGGCCGCAGTGCGGGCAGCGCATGCTCAGCCAGGAGTCCTCCCAGGACCGGAAGCGCACCTGCACCGGCACTCCGCCGCGCAGCAGCGGCACCTTGAGCGAGGCCCCGCACGGACAGGGGAGGGAGGGCGGTTCGTAGAGGTGCTCGCGGCGGCAGGCGGGGCAGCGGATCGCCCGGGCGCCACCGCCGGGCCCCGTCCGCGCGGGGTCGTGTCCGGTGAAGTCGTCGGGCAGTCCGGCCATCGCGGGCTCCGTCCGTCGGTGTCGGGTGGGTGGGACGTCTCCCATGCTCCCCGAAATGTCCGGCGCAGGACGCGGAATGGGGCAATCCTCAGGGACGGATCAGGGGATCCTGCCTGCTCGGGTAGGGAAGGAATCCTTCCGGAGGGGGATGCCCGGCGCGGCGGACCGGGACGTTCAGCCGGCGGACCAGCGGGCCAGGTCGGCGGGGGTGTCGAGGTCGTCCGGGGCGGCGACGTCGGCGCACTCGACCAGGACGAGCTCCGCCGCGTGCGCCGCCAGCAGGGCGCGGGCCCCGGCGTCGCCGAGGGCGCCCGCCGCCGCCTCGGCGAAGTGCCGGGCGCCGATCAGCACCGGGTGTCCGCGCCGCCCCTGGTAGGCCGCCGCGGCCAGTTCGGCGCCCGCCCGGTGGGCGGCCAGCAGCCGGGCCACCGCGGCCGGGGTGACGCCGGGGGTGTCCACCAGCATCACCAGTGCCGCCGAGGCGTGCGGCGGCAGCGCGGCCAGGCCGGCCCGCAGCGAGGAGCCCATGCCCTGCGCCCAGTCCGGGTTGCCGACCAGTCGGCAGCCCGGCAGGTGCGCGGTGGCCCGGACCCGTTCGCCCGCCGCGCCCAGCACGACCGTGACCTCCGTGCAGCCGCCGGCCCGGACCACCGCCACCGCGTGCTCCACCAGCGGCCGGCCCCGGTACCGGAGCAGCGCCTTGGGCCGCCCGCCGAGGCGCCGCCCGCCGCCGGCGGCGAGGACCAGGGCGGCGACCGGGCCCGGTCCGGCGGGTGTCGGCGCTGTCTGCATGGGGCCAGCCTGCCCGGTCGGGGCCGGGGCGCGCATTGTGGGAAGCCACAAGCGGAGGCGGTGCGCGGCGGCCGCGCCCCGGCGGTTCGGCCGCTGGCCGGGGCGGGCCCGGCCCGCCTGTACTGGGCCGATGAACACGGCCCCGTACAACCCCGCCCCGTACAGCCCTGCCCCGCACAGCCCTGACCCGCGCACCGCGCCTCCGTACGACACGCGACCGCACGACACCGAGGCCCGCGACCCCGCCCCGCCCCCGCTGGTGGACCGCTTCGGCCGGGTCCACACCGATCTGCGGGTCTCGCTGACCGACCGCTGCAACCTGCGCTGCACCTACTGCATGCCGGCGGAGGGGCTGCCCTGGCTCGGGCGCGCCGGGCTGCTGGGGGACGACGAGGTGGTCCGGCTGGTGCGGATCGCGGTGGAGCGGCTGGGGGTGCGGTCGGTCCGGCTGACGGGCGGGGAGCCGTTGCTGCGGCGGGGGTTGGCGGGGCTGGTCGGGCGGATCGCCCCGCTGGGGGCCGAGGTGTCGTTGACCACGAACGGGATCGGGCTGGCGCGCGCGGCGGCCGGGCTGGCGGCGGCGGGGCTGGGGCGGGTGAACGTCAGCCTGGACACGCTGCGTCCGGAGCGCTTCGCCGCGATCACCCGGCGGGACCGCATCGGTGACGTGCTCGCGGGGCTGGCGGCGGCGAGGGCGGCCGGGCTGGGGCCGGTGAAGGTGAACGCGGTGCCGGTGCGCGGGGTCAACGACGACGAGATCGTGGAGCTGGTGGAGTTCGCCGTCGGGCACGGGTACCGGATGCGGTTCATCGAGTCCATGCCGCTGGACGCGCAAGGGGCGTGGGACCGTTCGGCGATGGTGACGGCGGCGGAGGTCCTGGCGGCGCTGGGGGAGCGGTTCGACCTCGTCCCCGTCGGCCGGTCCGGCAACGCCCCGGCGGAGGAGTGGCGGATCGCCGGTACGGACGCGGTCGTCGGCGTGATCGCCTCCGTCACCCGGCCGTTCTGCGGCGGCTGCGACCGGGTGCGGCTGACGGCGGACGGGCAGCTGCGCGCCTGTCTGTTCGCGACGGAGGAGTCGGACCTGCGGGCGCTGCTGCGCGGCGGGGCGGACGACGCGGCGATCGAGGCGGCCTGGCGGGCCGCGGTGGCGGGCAAGGGGCCCGGACACGCCGTCGGCAGCGCGGAGTTCGTCCGGCCCGACCGCCCGATGTCCGCCATCGGCGGCTGACGGCGCGGCCGGGGCTGGGGCCCGGACCAGGGCATGAGCGGATGTGAGCTTCGACATGCTCGGCGGGATCGCGTGGCGTCGGCTTGACCTCCCCCCGGGCGGCTGGTCTGCTGGCTTGCCGTCAACCCGCCCCTGACCTCCGGAGTTCCCCGTGCCCGCCCGCCGCTCCACCCTGTCCGCCGCCACCGTGTTCCTGATATGCGCGCTCGCGCTGGTCGGCTGGCTGATCGGCGGCCGCGACCACAAGTCGACCGGCCCCAAGGCCAACGGCGGCACCGCCGCCGCCGGGGCCACCGGCACCAGCCCGCTGCAGAACCCGGACGGCACCAAGCCCGGCCTGGCGCCGCTGACCACCCCCGAGGAGCAGAAGGCCGGGCGGGACGTCATCGCCAAGGTCACCACCGCCGCCGTCGGCACCAAGGACGGCTACGACCGCAACGAGTTCGGCCCCGCCTGGACGGACAACGTCGAGGGCGTCCCGTTCGGCGGCAACAAGTGCGACACCCGCAACGACCTGCTGGCCCGCGACGGCACCGCCGTCGAGCACAAGGACGGCTCGGACTGCACGGTCACCGCGATGACCATCTGGGACCCGTACACCGGCAAGAGCGTCCAGTGGACCAAGCAGCAGGCCTCCAAGATCCAGATCGACCACGTGATGCCGCTCTCCTACGACTGGCAGATGGGCGCCAGCAAGTGGGACAAGGCCAAGCGCGTCCAGATCGCCAACGACCCGCTGAACCTGATCCCCGCCGACGGCTCGCAGAACGCCTCCAAGGGCGACTCCGGCCCGGCCTCCTGGCTGCCCGCCAACACCGAGATCCGCTGCTCCTACGCGGTGCGCTTCGCCCAGGTCTCGCTGAAGTACCAGCTGCCCGTCACCGAGGCCGATAAGAAGACCATGCTCCAGCTGTGCGGCGGCTGACGAAACGTCAATCCACGCCGTCGAAGGGCGGGCGCGGTGTGCCCCCGGTGACGGCCGGGCGCGGGCCGGGTGGTATTCGTGGGCGGTGGCCCCGATGATCTCCCCGCTCCCCCGGTCGGCCGGGCGCGCCGTGCCCGCCCTCGCCGCCGCCCTCGCCCTCGCGCTGTCGAGCGGCTGCACGGGCGCCGCCCGTCCGGCCGTCCGCCCGCCGCTGGACGAACGGGTCGCCGCCACCGCGGCCCCCGCCCTGCGCGCGCTCTACGACCAGCGGATCGACTGGCGGAGCTGCCCCGGCGAGGACGACGGCGACCAGGACGCGGCCGCCGTGCGGTGCGCCACCCTCAAGGTCCCGCTGGACTACGCCGACCCGGGCGGGCGCACCGTCGACGTCGCCCTCGCCAAGGTGGCCGCCGCCGACCCGAAGCGGCGGCTCGGCGCCCTGCTGCTCAACCCCGGCGGCCCCGGCAACTCCGGTGTCGACATGGTCCGTTGGGGCTGGCAGAGCTACCAGGGGCCGCTGCACGACCGGTACGACCTGGTCGGCTTCGACCCGCGCGGCGCCGGCGACACCACCCCCGTCCACTGCCTGGACGACCGCACCCGCGACCAGTGGAACGCCACCGACGACCCGGCCTACGACCACGCCCGGATCCTCGCCGAGGCCTGCCGCGCCCGGCACGCCGACCTGCTCCCGCACCTCGGCACCCGCGACACCGCCCGCGACCTCGACGTGCTGCGCGGCGCCCTCGGCGAACGCCGGCTGGACTTCCTCGGCTTCTCCTACGGCACCCACCTCGGCGCCCGCTACGCCGAGGAGTTCCCCGAGCGCACCGGCCGGCTCGTCCTCGACGGCGCCGTCGACCACAGCGCCCCCGCGGCGCGGCTCGGCATCGAAGCCGCCGTCGCCGCCGAGACCGGGCTCCGGGCCTTCGCCGCCGCCTGCGCCACCGAGGACGGGGCGGCCTGCCCGCTCGGCGCCGACCCGGCCGCCGCCCCGCAGCGCCTCGCCCGCTTCCTCGACGGCCTGCGCGACCACCCGCTGCGCGCCGCCGACGGCCGGACCCTCACCGCCGCGCTCGGCTGGGTCGCCGCCCTGGACGTCCTCTCCGACGGCCGCCGCTCCTGGCCCCGGCTGCGCGAGGCCCTCGAACCGGCCGTCACCCGGGGCGACGCCGACGGCCTGCTCGCCCTCGCCGACGGCGCCGACGGCCGCGGCGAGGACGGCCGCTACCGGACCCCGGCCGACGCCTTCGCCGCCATCTCCTGCGCGGACGGCCCGCCGCCGCCCACCGAGGCGGAGCTGCGCCCGGCCCTCGCCGAACTCGCCGCCCGCGCCCCGCTGACCAGCGGGCACGACCCGGTCGGCATCCTGCTCGAAGCGGACTGCCGCTCCTGGCCGTACCGTCCGGCCGAGCCGCCGCGACCGGTCCGGGCGCCGGGCAGCGCCCCGCTCCTGGTGATCGGCTCCACCGCCGACCCGGTCACCCCGTACGCCTGGGCCGAGCGGCTCTCCGCCGGGCTGGAGCACGGCGTGCTGCTCACCCGGGAGGGCGACGGGCACACCGCGTACGACAAGAGCGGCTGCGTCCGGGCGGCCGTGACGGCGTTCCTGGTGGACGGGCGGCTGCCGGCGGCGGGCACCCACTGCGGGTCGGACTGAGGGCGGCGGGGGCCGGCTGAGCGCGGAGGGGGCCGGCCGGGGACAGCGCGGAGGGGGCGTGCCGCTTTCGCGCGGCACGCCCCCTCCGGGGTCGCGGCCCCCGGTCAGGAGGTGGGGGCCGTCAGGTCGTAGAAGGTGGTCGAGCCGATGGTCTTCGCGGTGAAGTGGGCGGTCACCCAGGACTCGATCTGGGCGGACTCGCTCTGCTGCCCGCCCTCGCCGCCCGCGCCGCCGCCGAAGCCGCGGCGGGAGCCGCCCGCGCCGATGAACCAGTGCACCTTCCCCTCCTGGACGTACTTCTGGAAGCCGGCCAGGGTCAGCGAGGGGTCGGTGCCGTTGAAGCCGCCGAGGGCCATCACCGGTTCGCCGGTGGCGAGTTGGTAGCCGGCCGCGGTCTGCGAGCCGATCGCGGCGGCCGCCCAGGTGTAGTGGTCGGCGTTCTCCTTGAGCATGGCGGCGACCTCGTCGGTCACCTTGGGGCCGTCGAGCAGGCCGCCCATGCCGCCGGGGGGCGGGCCGCCGGCCGTGCCGCCGGTGCTGTTCGTGCCGTCGGTGCCGGTGCCCTCGGGGTCCTGGGTGCCGGGGAGGCCGGTGCCGCCGTCGGTGCCGCGCTCGTGGCGGCCGTTGGCGCGGTCGCCGCCGTTGCCGGTGCCGCCGCCCGGGAAGCCCTGCCCGGGCGCGAAGCCCTGCTGACCGCCCTGACCGCCCTGACCGCCCTGACCGCCCGCGAAGCCCCCCTGGCCACCCGGAGCACCCGGGCCGCCCTGGCCGAACCAGTGCCCGTTGCCGTTGCCGTTGCCGCCCGGGAAGCCCTTGCCGCCCCGGTGCCCCATGCCGCCCGGCCCGGACCCGCCCTTCACGCGCGGCCCGGCGGTCACGATCGAGCCGGTGTGCGGGGAGTTCACGGTGTCCACCGCGTACGCGGCCGGACCGCCGAGCGCCGCCGCGAGGCCCACCAGGCCCGCCACCGAGGCGATCCGCGCGCCGGCCCGGCCGGAGACCCGTCCGACGAACGGCCCGGCCGCCAGCGCGGCCGCCGCGAGCAGTCCGCCCACCAGCACCGCCCAGCGCAGCCACGGCAGGAAGCCGGAGCTGCGGCCGAGCAGCACGAACGCCCAGACCGCCGTCACCGCGAGCGTCCCGGCCAGTACCAGCGCCCAGGGCACCCGGTGCCGGGCCCGCCACAGCCCGTCCACGCCCATGCCGATCAGCGCCGCGACGGCCGGGGCCAGCGCCACCGTGTAGTACTGGTGGAAGATCCCGGACATGAAGCTGAAGACCAGCGCGGTGGAGAGCAGCCAGCCGCCCCAGACCAGGAAGGCCGCGCGGGCGGTGTCGGCGCGGCCGTAGCGGCGGGTCGCCCAGAGACCGGCCAGCAGCAGGATCAGCGCGGCCGGCAGCAGCCAGGCGATCTGCCCGCCGATGTCGGTGCCGAACATCCGGGTCAGGCCGGTCTGCCCCCAGCCGCGGCCGCCGGGCGCCGCGCCGCCCGGCAGGTCGACCCCGGCCGGCATCCGGGCGCCGCCGCCCACGCTGCCGCGCTCGTTGCCGTCGACCCGGCCGAGGCCGTTGTAGCCGAAGGTGAGCGAGAGGAAGCTGTTGTCCTGCGAGCCGCCGATGTACGGGCGGGCCGAGGCGGGCATCAGCTCGACGACCGCCACCCACCAGCCGCCCGAGACCAGCAGTGCCGCGCCCGCGAGCAGGGTCTGCCGCACCCGTCGCCAGAGGCCGGTGGGCGCCACCACCAGGTAGATCACCGCGAAGGCGGGCAGCACCAGGAAGGCCGCCAGGGTCTTGGTGAGGAAGGCGAGGCCGAACATCACCCCGGTGAACACCAGCCACCGGGTGCCCGCCGCCTCGACGGCCCGGACCATCCCGTACGCGGCCAGCGTCAGCAGCAGCACCAGCAGCGCGTCCGGGTTGTTGAAGCGGAACATCAGCGCCGCGACCGGGGTGAGCGCCAGCGCGGCGCCCGCCAGCAGGCCGCCGAGCGGGGAGAAGCGCCGGCGCACCGTCGCGTACAGCACGCCGACGGTGGCCGCGCCCATCAGCGCCTGCGGGGCCAGCACCGACCAGGAGGAGAGGCCGAAGATCCGCGCCGAGAGCGCCATCGGCCACAGCGAGGCCGGGGGCTTGTCGACGGTGATGAAGTTCGCCGCGTCCGAGGAGCCGAAGAAGAAGGCCTTCCAGCTCTGCGAGCCGGCCTGCACGGCGGCCGAGTAGAAGGAGTTGGCCCAGCCGGAGGCGCTCAGGCCCCACAGGTAGAGGACGGCGGTCGCGGCCAGCAGCGCCAGCAGGGCCGGGCGCACCCAGCGCGGGTCGTCAGCGCGCCCGCGCCAGGCGCGGGCGGGGAGGGTGCGCAGCCGGTCGGGCCAGGTGGCGAACCCCTTGGGGCCGGCGGGCGGCAGGGGCTGTTCGGGGAAGAGCGGCGCCGGGTCCGGCCGGACCGGGTCCGGCCGCGGCACCTCCGGCGGCGGGTAGTGCGCGGCCTCGGGCCACGGTTCGCCGGCCGGAGGGGAGTAGCTGCTCGTGGTCATGCGCCATACCGTCGGTGGCGTGCCTGAGAGAACCGTGAGACGGGAGTGTGAGGCGCGTGTGATCTGGAACGTCAGGCGGATGGCGGTACGGCGAGGTGCTTGCCCAGCCACTCCAGGGCCGGGGGGATCTCCCTGGTCCAGGTGTGGAAGTTGTGGCCGGCGGTGTCCAGCGTGATGGAGGACATCGTGGTGGGGGCCTTGAAGGCCGCGATCATGGCCTTGGTCTCGTCGTAGTTGTTCTCGTCGTACGCGGTGGTCAGCAGCAGGTTGACCGGGGCGGGCGGCTGGTTCTTCAGCCGCCACAGCAGGTCGTTCTCCTGCTTCAGCCGGTCGTTGCCGCCGAACAGGTCGCCGGTGGTCGCGTCGTGGGCCGCGTCGTAGTAGCCGGAGAGCGCGACCGCCGAGCGGTAGGCGTCGGGCTTGCGCAGCGCGAACTTGAGCGCGCAGTAGCCGCCGGTGGAGTTGCCGATCACCGCCCGGCTGGCCGGGTCGGTGCCGATCCGGTAGGTGGTGGCGAGGGCCTTGGGCAGGTCGCTGGTGAAGAAGGTCTCCACCTGGGGGCCGTTCGGCACGTCCACGCACTCGGTGTCCCGGTCGCCGACCAGGGTGGGGCGGGTCATCACCAGGACGGTCGGCGGCAGCTTCTTCTGCTCGATCGCGTTCAGCGTGGACGCCGGGTACTGCATCAGCGAGATCAGCTTCTCCGGGGTGCCCGGGTAGCCGGTGAGCACCAGGGCCATCGGGAAGCGCTGCTTGGCGTAGTCCGGCTGGAAGTACTGCGGCGGCAGGTAGACGTACGCCTCGGTGGTCAGGCCGCTGCCGGCTCCTTTGACGTCGACCTTCTGGATCAGGCCGGAGCGCTCCGGGTCCGAGCCCTGCGCGGAGTAGAACTTCTGCTCGCCGGTGACGGCCACCCCGGAGGCGTTGGGCTGGTGGTCGACCACCGTGCCGAGCCCGCCGCTGGTGCCGAGCAGGTCCGTCCAGGAGCTGTAGAAGCCGAAGTAGCTGTTGGCGATCAGGCCCATCGCGGCCAGCACCGACACCTGGGTGGCCAGGAACGCCCCGAGCCGGCCCAGCCACGCCTTCCAGCCCTTCCCGCCGAACCGCGGCCAGAGCCACATGGTGGCGGCGAAGACGGCGATCGCGAGGAGCGAGGCGATGATCTGGAGGGGGAGTCCGGTGAGACTGAGCACGGGCCCGATCGTAGTTGACCTCCGGAGACGGCCTCGGAGGGCCCCTCGGAGGTGACCGCCGGGTAATGGGTTGACGGGGTCGTTCGTGCTCGGGACCATGTGTGACCGCACGGCTGCGCGGTGTGCGCGCGGTCCGGCTACCCGGGGGTGGGGCATGAGGTTCACGGGGTCCGAGAGGTTCGTGGGGAAGGCCGGTCTGGCCGTCGGCACGGCGCTGGTGCTGGCGGCCTGCTCCGGTGGCGGGGGCGGTGGTTCGGCGGGTGGCTCGTCCGCGCCCGGGGCGGCGGGGACGGGGGTCTCGGCGACGCCGACCGCGACGCCAACGCCGACCCCGACCCGGGCGCCGTACGGCCCGGTGCTCAGCGCGAGCGTCGACCCGGTCACCGTCGCGCTCGCCCAGGTGGCCGGTGCCAAGGACCTGGGCGACCTCGACACCGTGCTCGGCGGCATCGTCACCAGCGCGCAGGGCGCCGCCAAGTCCCTGAGCGTGGCGGACGAGCCGCCCGGGGTGACGACGGCGCGGAAGGAACTGGTGGCGGCGCTGACCTCGCTCGCCACCGACGCCGGCAAGGTCCGCAGCGACATCAAGTTCCACGACGTCTGCGCGCTGAGCTCGGCCGAGGCCGAACTGGGCGCCTCCCAGGGGCTGGCGGCGGTGTCGGCGGCCCTCGTCACGATGACCGCGGCCGGCTACCAGACCACCTTCGCCGTCCCGCCGCTGCCCCAGCAGCAGTCCCGCGCGCTGGACAACGGCACCATGGTCCGGAAGGGGAAGCTGCGCGGCGAGGGCGTGTTCAAGGTCGAGAACGGCGGCAAGGTGGACGCCGTGGTGTCGCTCGCGCTGAACGGCAAGGCCGTGCACTCGGTGTTCGTCGGCAAGGGGCAGCACGCCAGTGTCGACGGCGTGGAGGACGGGACGTACGAGGTCTACGTCTCCGGCGGCGCGGACTGGGACTCCGACGCCAAGGGCTTCACCCAGAACTGCCAGTTCACCAAGTTCGAGGACACCTTCCCGTTCGAGACCGGCCGGACCGCGACCTCCTGGGAGATCACCCTCCAGCCGGTGGCCGACGGCAACGCCAAGACCAACGACGTGGACCCGAACGCCTTCCCGCAGCCGTAGCCGTAGCCGCAACCGCGACCGCAGCCGCAGCCGTATCCACTGCCCCGGCCCGTAACGGGCATACCGGGACGGGTCGTTGCCGTCGGATGGCACGGCCCGTGCCGGGCAGTGGCGAGTTCGGTCACACTCCTTGACCTCTTGAAGTGGCCATGGCACTTTCATGCGGCGCGGGCGTCGGCGACCAGTCGTACACCCCGCGATCCCCCACAAGGAGAGCCATGTTCAAGAGACTTGTCGCGGTGGCCGGTACGAGTGCCGTCGTCGCGGGCGGGCTGGCCTTCGCCGCCGCCCCCGCGCACGCCGTCCAGGCGGCCGACCTGACGTCCACCATCGCCCTGAGCAACTGCTCGGCCTCGCTGGTCCGTTACCCCACCTCGGCGGCCGGCGACCGGGCGCTGATGCTCACCAACGGACACTGCCTGCCGACCATGCCCTCGGCCGGCCAGGTCATCCAGAACACCACCGCCAGCCGCAGCGGCACCCTGCTGGATGGCGCGGGCAACAGCCTGGGCACCGTCCAGGCCGACAAGCTGCTCTACGCGACCATGACCGGCACCGACGTCGCCCTCTACCAACTCACCGACACCTACGGGTCGATCAGCTCGAAGTACGGCGCCACCGCGCTGACGATCAGCGACGCCCACCCGACCGACGGCGCGTCGATGTACATACCCTCGTCGTACTGGAAGCAGGTCTGGAACTGCTCCGTCAACGGCTTCGTGCCGACCCTGCGCGAGGACGCCTGGACCTGGCACGACTCGCTGCGCTACAGCTCCGGCTGCAACACCACGCACGGCACCTCCGGCTCGCCGATCGTCGACTCCGCCAGCGGGCGGATCGTCGGCATCAACAACACCGGCAACGACGACGGCGGCATGTGCACCCTCAACAACCCGTGCGAGGTGGCCGCCGACGGCACCACCAAGGCCTACAAGGGCCAGAGCTACGGCGAGGAGACGTACTGGTTCACCACCTGCCTGAACTCCTCCACCCGGGCCATCGACCTCAACGTGGCCGGCTGCCTGCTCACCAAGCCGGCCGGCAGCGCCGTCTCGGTGACCAACCCGGGCAACCAGTCCACCGCCGTCGGCGGCGCGGTCAACCTCCAGATCAACGCCTCCGGTGGCACCGCCCCGCTGTCCTACGCCGCGAGCGGCCTGCCCGCCGGGCTGTCGATCAACGCCTCCACCGGCGCGATCACCGGCACCGTCTCCACGGCGGGCAGCTCCACCGTCACCGTCACCGTGACGGACGCCGCCGGCAAGTCGGCCTCCACCAGCTTCACCTGGGCCGTCTCCACCGGTGGCGGCGGCTGCACCCCGGCCCAGCTGCTGGGCAACGAGGGCTTCGAGTCGGGCACGGCCACGCCGTGGACGACGTCGAGCGGCGTGGTGGACAGCAGCGCCTCGCAGGCGGCCCACAGCGGCTCCTGGAAGGCGTGGCTGAACGGCTACGGCTCCACCCACTCGGACTCGCTGTCGCA
>NZ_JBSFJC010000057.1:6743-56406 GCF_053597855.1 Kitasatospora sp. NPDC001225 | reverse complement strand
AGAGAACAGCATCACGACCCCGCCGGCGCGGAGGGGCGAGGCGCCGCGCGCAAATACCAACAACCCCGCGCCGAAAAGGAAGCAGAACGAGCGGCTGTCGGCGATCGCCGACGAGCCGATCGCCGTCACCGGCATGGCCTGCCGGCTGCCCGGCGGGGTGCGCACGCCCGAGGACTTCTGGCGGCTGCTCACCGAGGGCGGCGACGGCATCGGGCCGTTCCCCGCCGACCGCGGCTGGGACCTCGGCGAGCAGAGCGCCACCGCCCAGGGCGGGTTCCTCTACGACGCCGCCGAGTTCGACCCCGGCTTCTTCGGCATCGGCCCGCGCGAGGCCCTCGCCATGGACCCGCAGCAGCGGCTGCTGCTGGAGACCTCCTGGGAGGCCGTCGAGCGGTCCGGCATCGACCCGCTCACCCTGCGCGGCAGCCGGACCGGCGTGTTCGCCGGCGTGATGTACCACGACTACGCCGCCCGGCTGGACGAGGTGCCCGACGAGGTCGCCGCCTACCTGGGCAACGGCAGCGCGGGCAGCGTCGCCACCGGCCGGGTCTCGTACGCGCTGGGCCTGGAGGGCCCGGCCGTCACCGTGGACACCGCCTGCTCCTCCTCGCTGGTGACGATCCACCTGGCGATCCAGGAGCTGCGCCGCCGGGGCTGCGACCTGGCCCTGGCGGGCGGCGTCGCGGTGATGTCCACGCCCGGACTGTTCGTGGAGTTCACCCGGCAGAAGGGCCTGGCGGCGGACGGCCGGTGCAAGGCCTTCGCGGACGCGGCGGACGGCACCGGGTTCTCCGAGGGCGTCGGCATGCTGCTGCTGGAGCGGCTCTCCGACGCCCGCCGCAACGGGCACCCGGTGCTCGCGGTGCTGCGCGGCAGCGCCGTCAACCAGGACGGCGCCTCCAACGGGCTCACCGCCCCCAACGGCCCGGCCCAGGAGCGGGTGATCCGCCAGGCCCTGCTCTCCGCCGGTCTCACCGCCGCCGACGTGGACGCCGTCGAGGCGCACGGCACCGGCACCACCCTCGGCGATCCGATCGAGGCCCAGGCACTGCTCGCCGCCTACGGCCAGGACCGTGAACTCCCGCTGCTGCTGGGCTCGGTGAAGTCCAACATCGGCCACACCCAGAGCGCGGCCGGGGTGGCCGGGGTGATCAAGACGGTGCTGGCGCTGCGGCACGGCGTGCTGCCCCGGACCCTGCACGTGGACCGGCCGTCCTCGCACGTGGACTGGTCGGCGGGCGCGGTGGAGCTGCTGACCGAGGAGCGGGAGTGGCCGCAGACCGGCCGCCCGCGCCGGGCCGGCGTCTCCTCCTTCGGGATCAGCGGCACCAACGCCCACGTCATCGTCGAGCAGGCCCCGGAGGAGCAGCCCGGCGAGGAGCCCGGCGAGGAGCCCACCGAGGAGCAGGCCCCGTCGGCCGGCACCAGCGCCCCGTGGCTGCTGGCCGGCCGCACCGAGGCCGCTGTACGGGCCCAGGCCGGGCGCCTCGCCGAGCACCTGGACGCCCACCCCGCGCTCGCGGCCGTCGACGTCGCCCACTCGCTGGCCACCGGCCGCTCCGCCTTCCCCCACCGCGCGGTGCTGGTCGGCGCCGACCGGGCCGCGCTCGCCGCCTACGCCGCCGGGCAGGACCCGGCCGCCGTGGTGGCCGGTACGGCGGACGTGACCGGGCGGACGGTGTTCGTGTTCCCCGGGCAAGGTTCGCAGTGGGTCGGCATGGCCGTCGAACTCCTGGACAGCGAGCCGGTGTTCGCCGAGCGGATCGCCGAATGCGCCGACGCGCTGGCCGAGTTCACCGACTGGAACCTCCTCGACGTCCTGCGCGGCGCCGACGGCGCACCCGGCTACGACCGTGTCGACGTCGTCCAGCCCGCCCTGTGGGCCGTCATGGTCTCCCTCGCCGCCCTCTGGCAGGCCCACGGCGTCCAGCCCGACGCCGTCATCGGCCACTCCCAGGGCGAGATCGCCGCCGCCACCGTCGCCGGCGCCCTCACCCTCCAGGACGGCGCCCGGGTCGTCGCCCTCCGCTCCCAGGCCATCACCGCCATCGCCGGAAACGGCGGCATGGTCTCCGTCGCCCAGCCCGCCGGGGAGATCGACCTCACCCCCTGGCACGACCGCATCTCCGTCGCCGCCGTCAACGGCCCCAGCTCCACCGTCGTCGCCGGAGACGCCGACGCCCTCGACGAACTCCTCGAACGCCTCACCACCGACGGCATCCGCGCCCGCCGCATCCCCGTCGACTACGCCTCCCACTCCGCCCACGTCGAGCGGATCCAGGACGACCTGCTCACCCTGCTCGCCCCCGTCACCCCGCGCGGCGCCGACATCCCCTTCCACTCCACCGTCGACAACCGGTGGCTGGACACCACGACGATGGACGCCGCCTACTGGTACCGCAACCTGCGCCGGACCGTCCGGCTGGAGGAGGCCGTCCGCGCCCTGCTCGCCGAGGGCTTCACCACCTTCGTCGAGATCAGCCCCCACCCCGTCCTCACCCCCGGACTCCAGGAGACCCTGGACGAGACGGCCGCGCCCACCGTCACCTGCGGCACGCTCCGCCGCGACCACGGCGGCCCGACCGTCTTCCTGGCCTCCGCCGCCCGGCTGCACGTCCGGGGCGTCCCGGTCGACTTCTCCCCCGCCCTCGCCGGGGCCCGCCGGGTCGACCTGCCCACCTACCCCTTCCAGCGCGGCCGCTACTGGCTGGAGGGGCCCCGCGAGGACGCCTCGGCCGGCGCCCTGTTCCGGACGGTCTGGCGGCCCGTCGGGGGAGCCCGCACCGGCCGCCCGGACGGCCCGATCGCCGTCCTCAACGCCGGGCCCGGCTCCACCGACGGGCTGGTCCCGTACGCCGACCTGGCCGCCCTCGCCGCCGCCGAGGCCGTCCCCGCCACCGTCCTCTACCACCTGCCTGCCGCGGCGGGCCCGGACGCCGGGCTGCCGACGGCCGTCCGCGCCGCCGTCAACGGGACCCTCGACCTGCTCCGCGCCTGGCTCGCCGAACCCCGGCTGGCCGCCTCCCGCCTCGTCCTGGCCACCCGCCGCGCCGCCGGCCCCGGCCTGGACGACCTCGCCCTGGCCCCGGTGTGGGGACTGGTCCGCTCCGCCCAGGCGGAGTACCCGGGCCAGTTCGCCCTGCTCGACCTGGACGACTCCGCCGCCTCCGCCGCGGCGGTCCCCGCCGCCCTGGCCACCGACGAGCCCCAGCTGGTGATCCGCGACGGCGTTCCGCACGCGGCCCGCCTGCTGCCCGTCCCCCACGAGCCGGCCCGCCCGATCGACCCGGCCGGGACAGTCCTGGTCACCGGCGGCACCGGCACCCTCGGCACCCTGCTCGCCCGCCACCTCGTCACCGACCACGGCGCCCGCCACCTGCTGCTCACCAGCCGCAGCGGCCCCGACGCCCCCGGCGCCGCCGAGCTCACCACCGAACTCACCGAACTCGGCGCCACCGTCACCGTCACCGCCTGCGACACCGCCGACCGCCACCAACTCTCAGCGCTGCTCGCCGACATCCCCACCGACCACCCCCTCACCGCCGTCATCCACACCGCCGGCGTCCTCGACGACGGCATCCTGGACTCGCTCACCCCCGAGCGGGTGGACACCGTGCTCCGCCCGAAGGTCGACGCCGCCGTCCACCTGCACGACCTGACGGCCGGCCACGACCTGGCCGCCTTCGTGCTGTTCTCCTCCGCCGCCGCCACCCTCGGCAGCGCGGGCCAGACCAGCTACGGCGCGGCCAACGCCTTCCTCGACGCGCTCGCCGAGCGCCGCTGCTCCCGGGGCCTGCCCGCGCAGTCGCTCGCCTGGGGCCTGTGGGCGCAACCCAGCGGGATGACCGGCGGGCTGGCCGAGGCGGAGCTGTCCCGGATGGTCCGCGGCGGGGTGGCCCCGCTCTCCTCCGCCGAGGGCCTGGCCCTGTTCGACGCCGCGCTGGCGGCCGGGGACGCCACCCTGGTGACCGCCCGCCTTGACCTGCCCGCCATCCGCCGCCGGGCCGCTCCCGGGCCGCTGCCCGCGCTGCTGCGCGATCTGGCGGCCGGTGCGCCGGCCCGGCGCCAGGAGCCGGCCGGGGAGTTCCCCGAGGACACCGCGGGCCCGTCCGCCGCCGAGCGGCTGGCCGGGCGGCTGGCGGACGCCGGGGAGGTGGAGCGGGAGCGGATCCTGCTCGACCTGGTGCGCGGCGCGGTGGCCGGGGTGCTCGGCCACGCGGGGCCCGAACAGGTCGACCCGGGGCGGCGGTTCCTCGAACTCGGCTTCGACTCGCTGACGGCGCTGGCGCTGCGCAACCAGCTGGGCGCGGCCACCGGGCTCCGGCTGGCCACCAGCCTGATCTACGACCAGCCCTCCCCGGCGCTGCTCGCCGCCCACCTGCGCGAGCGCCTCGCCGAGCGGGCCGACGCCGACGCCGACGCCGACGGCCGGACCGCCGGAGCGGGCACCACCACAGGCGCCGAGCCCGACGGCCCGCTGGCGACGCTCTACTGGCAGGCCTGCGAGCAGGGTTCCTCGATGGCCGCGCTGGACCTGCTCAAGGCCGCGGCCGGCTGCCGGCCCTCGTTCCGGACCGCCGAGGAGGCCCCGGCCGCCGAGCCGGTCCGGCTGGCGCAGAGCCCGGACGGCCCGGTGCTGGTCTGCCTGCCGTCCTTCGGCCCGGTCTCCGGCCCGCACGAGTACGCCCGGTTCGCCGCCGCCTGCCGCGGCCGCCGCGAGGTCCTGGTGCTGCCCCAGCCGGGCTTCCTGGCCGGCGAGCTGCCGCCCGCCGACCTGGACGCGCTGGCCGGCCTGCACGCCGGGTCGGTGCTCCGGCACACCGGCGGCCGGCCGTTCGTCCTGGTCGGCCGCTCGGCCGGCGGCTGGATCGCGCACGCGGTGGCCGCCCGGCTGGAGCGGCTCGGGGCGGGCCCGGCCGGGCTGGCCCTGGTCGACAGCTACGACCCGGACTACGACCAACTGCCGCTGCTGGAGCCGTCGATGTCCGCCGCGATGAAGGACCGCGAGTCGGCCTTCGCGCTCGCCGACGACACCCGGCTGGCCGCGATGGGCGCGTACCACCGGCTCTTCGCGGGCTGGTGCCCGGAGCGGATCGCCGTACCGACCCTGCTGGTGCGGGCGGCCGACCCGTGGACCGAGGAGATCCGGGAGTCGGCCGGCTGGCAGGCCGTCTGGTCGCTCCCGCACACCGCCCTGGACACCCCCGGCGACCACTTCTCGGTCCTGGAGGACCACTCCGACACCACCGCGCGCACCGTGCTGGCGTGGCTGGCCGACGCCGTCGAGCCCGCCCTCAGACCCCTCTGACGGCCGGCCGCTGATCCACCGTTCGAACCTCCTCAGGAGACAGCTCATGAAGATCGTCATCATCGGTGCAGGGCTCGGCGGCGTCGCCTCCGCCCTGGCGCTCACCCGCTCCGGCCACCAGGTCGAGCTCTACGAGCAGGCGGACGAGCTCCGCAAGGGCGGCTACGGGGTGATCCTGTGGCCGAACGCCACGGGCATCCTGACCCAGCTGGGCATCGACCACACCGACCTCGGCCACCGCCTCGACCGGGTGGACATCACCTCGGAGACCGGCCAGCCGCTGGTCAAGGTCGACCTCGACCGGATCGCGCGCGACTTCGGCTCGCCGAACAAGGTGATCCGCCGCAGCGAGCTGGTCGAGGTGCTGGCCGCCGCGTTGCCGCCGGGCGTGCTGCGGTTCGGCGCCCGCGCCACCGTCATCGACGAGCCCGCGCCGGGGACGGACGGGCCGGTCGCGATCACCTTCGAGGACGGCCGGCGGATCGAGGCCGACGTGCTGATCGGCGCGGACGGCCACCGCTCCTTCGTCCGCAAGCACCTCTTCGGCTTCTCGCCGGCCGAGCACACCGGCTGGGCGACCTGGCACGGCACCACCCCGCTGCCGGTGGAGCTGACCAACAGCAACCGGGTGCAGACCATGGCCGGCGAGCACGGCCTGTGCGTGATGCACCCGCTCGGCGAGTCCATGCTCTACTGGGCCTTCGAGACGCCGTGGGCGGACGGCGACGCGGTCCCGCCCGGCGCGCCCGGCTCCCCCGACGGCACCGGCCCGATCGGCGCCGACGGCCGGCCGCAGTCCGCGGTGGCCAACCTGCGGGCCCGGTTCGCCGGCTTCTCCTCCCCGCTGCCCGAGCTGCTGGAGTCGATCAGCGACGAGGACGTCCAGGTCTTCCCGCACATCCTGCACCAGGTCCCCAAGGTGTGGGGGCGCGGCCCGGTGACGCTGCTCGGCGACTCGGTGCACGCCGTCCCGCCGCGCACCGGCATGGGCGCCAACCAGGCACTGGAGGACGCCTGGGTGATCGGGCGGGCGCTCTCCGGCCAGGGCTCCCCCGCCGAACTGCTGCGCCGCTACGAGAAGATCCGCCGCCGCCGGGTCAAGATGCTCTACCACTACGCCGCGGCGACCGGGAAGCAGGGCCAGTCGGTGCCCGGCCTCTTCAAGCGCTCCAAGGACGGCATCTCCTTCACCGGGTTCCAGCGCTTCCAGATCAAGGCCTTCAGCAACTACCTCAACGCCAAGCCGCGCTGACGGTCCATCAGCTCGCACACCACCCGTTCCCAGAGAGAGTGACACCCGCCATGAAGATCATCCGTCAGCACGCCTACGGCGGCCCCGAGGTGCTGGAGCTGGAGGACCTCGAACTGCCCGAGCCCGGCCCGGGACAGGTGCTGCTGCGCACCCACGCCGCGGCCGTCACCTTCTTCGACATCCTCAACCGGCGCGGCGACCTCGCCAAGCGCGACTACTACCGGGCCGACGCCGCGCTCCCGCTGGAGCCCGGCTACCAGGGCTCCGGCTACGTCGAGGCGCTCGGCCCGGACGTGACCGGCGTGCGGGTCGGCGACCGGGTCGCCTGGGCCCTGGCGGCCGGCTCGTACGCGAGCCATGTCATCGCCCCCGCCGCGCAGTTGATCCCGGTGCCGGAGGACATCGACCTCGGCGAGGCGGCCGGCCTGCCGGTGCAGGGCCTGCTCGCGTACAAGCTGACCCACGAGGCGTACCCGCTGGCCGAGGGCGACTGGGCCCTGGTGCAGTCGGCGGCCGGCGGCGTGGGCACGCTGATCACCCAGTTCGCCCGGATGCGCGGCGCGCGGGTCATCGGCGTGGTCTCCGCCGAGGAGAAGGCCGTCGTCGCCAAGGAGGCCGGCGCCGAGGCGGTGATCGTCTCCGGCGGCACCGAGGACGTGGCCGCCGAGGTCAAGCGGATCACCGGCGGCGAGGGCGTCCGGGTGGTCTACGACGCGGTCGGCAAGGACACCTTCGAGGCGAACCTCGACAGCCTGGCCCCGCGCGGCTACCTGATCAACTTCGGCCAGGCGAGCGGCTTCGTCCCGCCGCTGGACCTGATGACGCTGAACGACAAGGGCTCGCTGTTCGTCACCCGCTTCTGCCTGCCGCACTTCTTCGACGAGTCCTGGCCGCCGCTGAACTTCCTGGAGCGCTGCTTCCAGTGGATGCGCGAGGGGAAGCTGACCGTCCGGATCGACTCCCGCTTCCCGCTCGGCCAGGCCGCCGAGGCGCACGCCGCCGTCGAGGAGCGCCGCACCAGCGGCCGCGTCCTGCTCATCCCCTAACACCCCCCTACACCCCCTGAATTCCCCTCAGAACACGCTTCTCGCACCATATTCGGATCTGCCTCGCAGACCGGGACGGGTAGGCTCCGCACCATGAGTGACACGAGCGCGATTTCGGTCGCGCGCGCCACGATCGACGAATTCACCGGCTCGACCCCCGCCGAACTCGACGGCGCATTCCGCCGGCTCGCCGCGGAATTCCAGGCGGACGGTTCCCTCCGCCCGGACGCGCTCGCCGGAATTCCGGCCCTGCTGGACGCGCTGGACACCGTCCCGCCCGCGCACCAGGCCAGGCTCGCCCTGCTGCTCGGGCTGCTGGCCGAGGCCGCCGGCCCGGACGGCGGCTTCCCCGCCCACGAGGCCGTCCGGGCCGGCCTGGACCGCTACCTCCGGCTGCTGTCGGACGGCGGGACGGACGCCGGGCGCGACGCCGCCCTGTTCTTCCTGCTGGGCCACTTCCCCGAGGACGGCGAGCGGATCCTCGCCGCCCTCCCCGGCACCGGGGTGGACCAGGACGACCTGTCCCGGCTGGCCCGCTGCCTCCAGCCCTGGGAGACCGCGGACGCCGCGACCCGGTGGAACCTCGGCCGGGTCTTCCCCTCCCCCGCCGTCTGGGGCCTGACCGAGCAGGAGCGGGCCACCGCCCCCGCGCTCGACCAGTGGCTCGGCCTGCCCGCCGAGCGCACCGCCGAGCTGTGGGCGACCGAGACCCGGGCGCTGCTGGCCTACTCCGGCGCCAAGGCGGTCTGGGCCTGCGAGCACGGCGCCACGGTGTCCCCGTTCGTGCTGCCCGCCCCCGAGGAGGAGCGGACCGCCGAGCCGTCCCCGGCCGCGGACGTCCTGCGGGGCCACGCCCGGGCCGTCCGCTGCCCGCGCTGCCGGCAGCCGCTGACCGGCGGCACCGAGGCCGCCGTCTGTACCGGCTGCGAGGCCGTATTCCCGTCGGTGGACGGGCTGTTGGACTTCCACGACCAGCCGTCCGGCCCGAGCGACCCGCTGCTGGCCGGCCGGTACGAGCGCGGCCTGCGGGCCGGGTTCGTCCGGATCATGGGCGCCAACTGGGGCGGCTGGGTGTCGCTCGACGACGAGGACGCCTACCTCACCGAGCACGTCCGGCCGGTCGACGGCCCGGTGCTCGACCTGGCGGCCGGCGCCGGCCGCTGGACCAGGGTGCTGGCCCGTTCGCTCGGCGAGGAGCGGGTGATCGCGCTGGACCTCTCCGCCGAGATGCTGGCCCAGCTGCGGGCCAAGCTGGACCGGGTCCTCACCGTCCGCGGCAGCGCCCTGGAGCTGCCGTTCGAGGACGCCTCGCTGGGCGGGGTGAACTGCTGGAACGCGCTGCAGGCCATCCCCGACCCGGAGCGGGCGATCCACGAGGTCGGCCGCTGCCTGCGCCCGGGCGGCACCTTCACGGTGATGACCTTCCGTCAGGCCGCCGACCCGCTCTACCGACAGTTCCAGAGCCGGCTGGAGCGCCAGGCGCACCGCGGCTCCTTCGACCCGGAGCAGCTCACCGGCTGGCTGGCCGACGCCGGGATGACCGTGCGCGACCTGTCCGGCCCCAGAAACTTCCTGTTCGTCACCGCCGTCAAGGCATAGTCCCGCACGAGGAGAGGCCATGCCCGTCAGCCCCGACCCTTCCCAGACGTACCTTCCGGGAATGGACAACAAGGTGGTGTTCCTGAAGAACCTGATCAGCTCGCCGCTGATCGAGGTGGGGGAATTCACCTACTACGCCGACATCGACGACCCGGCGGCGTTCGAGACCCGGAACGTGCTCTACAACTTCGGGCCCGAGAAGCTGGTGATCGGCAAGTACTGCGCCATCGGCACCGGCACCCAGTTCATCATGCCGGCCGCCAACCACCCGATGATCGGCTCCACCACCTACCCGTTCTTCATGTTCGGCGGGGACTGGACCGCGCGGACGGTGGACGCGCTGGCTACCGTCGCCAGCCGCGGCGACACCGTCATCGGCAACGACGTGTGGATCGGCCGGGAGGCCGTGATCATGCCGGGCGTGACGATCGGCGACGGCGCGATCATCGGCACCCGGGCCGTGGTCACCTCCGACGTGCCGGCCTACGGCGTGGTCGGCGGCAACCCCGGCAAGCTGATCAAGAAGCGCTTCGAGGACGCGGACATCGACCGGCTCGCCCGGATCGCCTGGTGGGACTGGCCGGTCGAGGCCGTCACCGAGCACGTCCGCACCATCTTCACCGGCACCCCCGCCGAGCTCGAACTGGCGGCCAAGGAAGCCGGTCTGATCAACTGATGTTTTCCCCGGTCCCCGGCCGCCCTCGGCCGGGGACCGGCGTACGTTCGGCCCGATCACCTGTGAATGGAGTAGCACCATGGACGCCGCAGTCCTCCACACGCTCGGCAAGCCGCCCCGCTTCGAGCGGTTCCCCGAGCCGACCGCGGGCGAGGGCGAGGTGCTCGTCCAGGTCCTGGCGGCCGCGCTCAACCCCTCCACCAAGGCGGTGGCCGGCGGCGGCCACTTCGCCAGCTCCGACAACCTGCCCGCGGTGGTCGGCCTGGACGGCGTCGGCCGACTGGAGGACGGCAGCCGGGTGTTCTTCGGCGGGGCCCGCAAGCCGTACGGCTCGATGGCGCAACTGACCGTCGCCCGCGCCCCGTTCACCTGGCCGGTGCCGGACGGCGTGGACGACCTCACCGCCGCCGCGCTGCCCAACCCGGCGCTCTCCTCGTGGATACCGCTGGAGCACGCCGCCAAGCTGCAGCCCGGCGAGACCGTCCTGGTGCTGGGCGCCACCGGCGCCGCCGGCAAGCTCGCCATCCAGATCGCCAAGCACCTGGGCGCCGGACGGGTCGTCGCCGCCGGCCGCAACCAGGAGGTCCTGGACACCCTGGGCGAGTACGGCGCGGACGCCACCGTCCCGCTGAACGGCACCCAGGAGGAGATGGCCGAGGCCTTCGCCGCCGCGGCCGGCGACACCGGGTACGACGTGATCCTGGACTACCTGTGGGGCAAGCCGACCGAGGCGCTGCTGACCGCGATGACCCGCAAGGACTTCCACCTGAAGAGCTCCGGCCCCCGGCTGGTGCAGATCGGCGAGTCGGCGGGCGCCACCATCGAACTGTCGGCCGGCACGATCCGCAGCGCGGGCCTGACCATCGTGGGCGGCGGCTTCCCGCCGCCGCAGGCGTTCCTGGACATGTTCAACCGCCTGATGGCGGGCGCCGCCGCCGGTGAGATCCGGATCGACACCCGGGCCGTGCCGCTCGCGGAGATCGAGCAGGCCTGGCAGGCCGAGGACACCGGGCACAAGCGCCTGGTCATCGTCCCGTAGTCGCCGCGGTCGACGCGGTCACCGCACGACGACCGAGGCCGCCGCCGGATTCCCGGCGGCGGCCTCGTCGTTGCCGTCACTGTCGCGTCAGGTGCCGGTCCACTCCGGTTCGCGCTTCTCCAGGAAGGCCAGCGGGCCCTCCTCGGCGTCCCGGCTGTGCATCCGGCGCTCCTCCCAGACGTAGCGGGTGGCGAAGGACTGCTCCAGCGGCGTGGTGAGGGCCTTGGCCGCCGCCTCCTTGACCGCGCGGACGGACAGCGGGGCGCAGCGCAGGATGTCGCGCACCCAGCCGTCCACGCAGTCGTCCAGCTCCCCGGCCGGCACCACGTCGTTGACCAGCCCGTACTCCAGCGCGCGCCGGGCGCTCAGCCGGCGGCCCGTCATCAGGTGGCCCAGCGCGGCCCGGTAGGGCAGCTGCTGGGCCAGCCGGAACACCCCGCCGGCGCCGGCGATCAGGCCGAGCTTCGCCTCGGGCAGCGCGAAGACGGCGTCCTCGGCGGCGACGATGATGTCGCAGGCCAGCGCCAGCTCGAAGCCGCCGCCCATGGCGAAGCCCTGGACCCGGGCGACGACCGGCTTGGAGAGCGCGAACCGCTCGGTGAGCCGGGGGTAGCCCGGCTTGCCCCGGCTGCCGAAGGTGGAGGTGGCGGTGCCGGCCCTGACCCGTTCGGCCAGCTCCTTGAGGTCCTGGCCGACCGAGAAGGCCCGGTCCCCGGCGCCGGCCAGCACCACCACCCAGACCTCGGGGTCGGCCTCGACCTCGTCCCAGATCCCGCACAGCTCCTCGTGCATGCGCAGGTCCATCGCGTTCAGCACCTCGGGCCGGTCGAGGGTGACGTACCCGACCCGGCCCTTCCTCTCGTACCGCACCCGTGTCGGCTCGGCCATCAGAACGGGTACCTCGCCGGGGTCTCGCGGACGGTCAGCCACTGCCACTGGGTGTACTCGTCCCAGCTGTGCTCGGAGCCGTGCCGGGTGCCGTTGCCGGAGGCGCCGCGGCCGCCGTGCGGCACGTGGGCCTCGTCGTTGATGGTCTGGTCGTTGACGTGGACCATGCCGGTGCGCAGCCGGTCGGCGATCGCCCGGCCGCGCCGCACCGAGCCGGTCTGGACGGCGGCGGTGAGCCCGTACGCGGTCCGGTTGGCCAGTTCGACGGCCTCGTCGTCGTCGGCGACCACGGTGACCGGGGCGACCGGCCCGAACACCTCCTCGGTGAAGGCGGGCATGTCGGGGGTGACGCCGGCCAGCACGGTCGGCTCGAAGAACGGGCCGCGCCGGGCGCCGCCGGCCAGCACCACGGCGCCGGCCGCCACCGACTCGCGGACGATCCGCTCGACCCGGTCGAGCTGCCGCTCGCCGATGACCGGGCCGAGGTCGACCTCCTCGCGGAACGGGTCGCCGAGGCGCAGCTTGCGGGCGCGGTCGGCGAGCAGCTCCAGGTACCGGTCGGCGACGGCGCGGTGCACCAGGTGGCGCCCGGCGGCCATGCAGATCTGGCCCTGGTGGAAGAAGGAGCCCCAGGCCCCGGACGAGGCCGCGGCGTCGAGGTCGGCGTCGTCGAGGACGATCAGGGCGTTGTTGCCGCCGAGTTCGAGCGAGACGCGCTTGAGCATGCCGCCGGCGACCGCGCCGATCCTGGCCCCGACCTCGCTGGAGCCGGTGAAGGCGATCATCGGCACGTCGGGGTGACGGACCAGGGCCTCGCCGACCTCGGCGTCGCCGGGCAGGACCTGGAGCAGCCCGGCGGGCAGGCCCGCCTCCTCGAAGAGCCGGGTGATCACCCGGCCGCCGGAGACCGGGGTGTGCACGTCGGGCTTGACCACCACGGCGTTGCCGAGGGCCAGCGCGGGGGCGACCGCGCGCATCGCCAGCACCAGCGGCACGTTCCAGGGGCTGATCACGCCGACCACCCCGAGCGGCACCCGGCGGGCGAAGCTCTCCCGGCCCGGCTCGGAGGCCAGCAGGTGGCCGTTGGGGCGGGTGGGCAGCGCGGCGGCGGACCACAGCTCGTCCAGGACGGCGCCGACCTCGAAGTCGGCCTTGCCGCGCACCGATCCGCCCTCGCGGACCAGCAGGTCGACGATCTCCTGGCGGTGGCGCTCCAGCACGGCGGCGGCGCGGCGCATGACGGCGGCGCGCCCGGTCGGCGGGGTCGCCGCCCAGCCGGGCTGGGCCTGCGCGGCGGCGGCCACGGCGGGGTCCACGTCCGCGGCCGCCGCCAGCGAGACCACGGCGATCGGGCGCCCGGTGGCGGGCTCCCGTACCTGGAGCTCGCCACCGGAGAGTGCCGGGTCGAGCCCGGCGTCCAGCTGAATGAGACCGCTCATCGCGGCCACCTCCCTTGTCAGTGGTTCGGCCCCGACGAACGGCGTACCGGGGCGTGTCCGTCGGGCACGCCCCCGGTTCAACGAGGCGGGGTGTGCCCGGTGATGGGCACGTCGACCAGGAGCGGCGCGGTCGCGGACGCCGACTTGGCGACGATCTCGGTGAGTTCGGCGGGGTGGGAGACCCGGACGGCCTCGATGCCGAAGAACTCGGCGGCGGCCCGGAAGTCCAGCCGGTGGCGGCCGCTGTCCGGGCCGAAGGCCAGGTCCAGGCCGAGGTAGCGCCCGCCCCGGGTGGAGCGGCTGTCCCAGGTGTCCAGGGTCTCCTTGAGGGTGCGGTACTCGCCGTTGTTCATCACCACGAAGGTCACCGGCACGCGGTAGTGGCCGGCCGCCCACAGGCCCTGGAGGCCGAACATCGCGCAGCCGTCGCCGAGCACGGCGACCACCGGGCGGCTGTCGTCGCCCATCCGGCGGCCGACGGCGGCGCCGATGCCGTGGCCGAGGCCGCCGCCGACGGTGTGCAGGTACGAGCCCGGGCGGTCCTGGCGGAGCACCTGGCGCAGCCGCAGGCCGGTGGTGATGGCCTCCTCGACCACGACGGCGTCCTCGGGCAGTCCGGCGGCCACGGCGTGGGCGGCGGCCAGCGGGTCGAGCGGGCCCGGTCCGTACGCGGCGAGCGCGGCGCGGTCGGTGGCGGCCCACCCGGCCGCCGCCCGCCGGCCGGCGGCGGCGGTCCGCTCGGCGGCCCGCGGGACGCGTCCGGCGAGCTGCTCCGCGAGGGCGGCCAGGGAGGGCCGCAGCGCGCCGTGCAGGCCCAGCCGGACGCCGAAGTTGCGGCCCAGTTCGGCGGCGTCGGCGTCCAGTTGGAGGACGGTGGTGGTCTCCGGGATCGGCGAGCCGGGGGTGTAGTGGTGGGCCATGAAGGCGTGGGTGCCGACGATCAGGACGGTGTCGTGGGCCGCCAGGGTCTCCCGGATCGCGGCGTGGGTGGCGCCCAGCATGCCGCCGTACAGCGGGTGCGAGGTGGGGAAGTCCAGGTTGTCGTTCATCGGCTGGTGGTACGTCACCGCGCCGAGCGCCTCGGCGAGCGCGGTCAGTTCGGCCACCGCGCCGTCGCGGCCGACGGCGTCCCCGGCCACCAGGGCGGGGCGCTCGGCGGCGGCCAGCAGCCCGGCGGCGGCGGCGAGTTCGGTGGCCGGGCCCTGCGGGGCGAGGGTGGAGCGGCCGGGCATCTCGACGTCGACGTCCTCGGTGAGCAGGTCCATCGGGATGGACAGGAACACCGGCCCGGCGGGGGCGCGCCGGGCGGCGGCGAAGGCCCGGGTGAGCATCAGCGGCAGGTCGTGGGCGTGCTGGACGTCGAAGGTCTGCTTGACCGCCGCCGAGGCCAGGCCGATCAGGTCGCCCGAGAGCATCGGGTCGCAGGCCAGGTGGCGGCGGTCCTGCTGGCCCGCGGTGACCACCATCGGGGTGCGCGAGCGGCTGGCGTTGAGCAGCCCGACCAGGCCGTTGGCGAGGCCGGCCGCGATGTGCAGGCTGACGAAGGCGGTGCGGCCGGTGGCCCGGGCGTAGCCGTCCGCCATGGCGACCACCGAGCCCTCGTGGGCGCCGAGCACGTAGTCGATGTCCCCGGCCGCGCTGAGCGCGTCGGTGAAGGGCAGTTCGCTGGTGCCGGGGTTGCCGAAGACGGTGGTGACGCCCTCGGCCCGGAGGATCTCCAGCATCGCCTCGACCGGGCGCATCAGGCGTCCTTCGCCGGGCGGCGGGTCCACGACGCGCCGACCTTGGCGATCACGTCCAGCCCGTACAGCCGCA
Source organism: Kitasatospora sp. NPDC001225 (assembly GCF_053597855.1). NCBI lineage: Bacteria > Bacillati > Actinomycetota > Actinomycetes > Kitasatosporales > Streptomycetaceae > Kitasatospora > Kitasatospora sp. NPDC001225. Next base: position 41,344 of record NZ_JBSFJC010000057.1, on the reverse strand, counting down.
GGGCCTGCTGGAGGGCGAACTCGGCGAGGTAGTGGCGGAAGGTCTCGACGGGCTCCTCGGCGTGGTGGAGCATGTGCCGGTTGGCGACCACCGCGGGGCTGGCCAGCCGGGCGGCGGCGGCCTCCACGGCCGCGTCCATCGCCCTGGGCTCGACCACCTCGTCGAACAGCGCGGCGGCGTCGGGCTCGCGGGCCCAGATCTTGCGCCCGCCGAGGATGACCTGGCGGGAGACCCGGCCGCCGGCGAGCCGGGTGAGGCGCAGGTTGCCGAGGCCGGGGACGATGCCCTCCTGGGCGGCCGGCAGGCTGAAGTAGCTGTCGGCGGCGGCGATCACGTGGTCGAAGACCATCAGCAGCTGCGCCCCGCCGCCGATCGCGAAGGTGTCCACGGCGGCCACCCAGGGCTTCTCCAGCGTGCGCTGCGGCCAGGCGCGGTCGTCGTCGACCAGCAGGCCGCGGTAGATCTTGCTGATGTAGCCGATCTCGCGGCGCATCAGGAAGTCCGCGTACGAGATGGTGCCCTCGTGCAGCTCGGTGAGGTTGATCCCGGCGCTGAACACCCGGCGGCCGAGGTAGCGCCGGTGGGTCATCTCGCCGCCGCGCAGGACGCCGACCTCGGTGGCCGGGTCGAGCAGGACGAGGTCCACCGCGGTCTCCATGTCCTCGACATGGGCGTTGGTCTCGGCGTTCAGGCAGTGGTCGTTGTGGACGGTCACGTGGGCGGTGCCGTCGCGGCGCTCGATCCGGACCACGCCGAGGTCGGCGCTGCCGGTGCGGCTGAACTCCGGGAGCAGGGCCAGCGCCCGCTCGGTGGGGCGCAGCATCGCGTCGATCAGGTGCCGGCCGCACTCGGGGTGGGCGAGGACGGCCTGGAGGAAGATGCCCTGGTCGATCTCCAGGCCCTCCTTGTCGGCCTGCCGCAGCCCGTGCTCGGCGGCCAGCTGCGCCTCGCCGGGCACCAGGCCGGGGTGGCGTTCCCCGGCCCGGCGCAGCAGCTCGTCCAGTCGCAGGTGGACGGTGCGCTCCTCGGTGAGCGCACCGTAGACCTCTGCGACGTGCTCCCGCAGGAAGCGCTGCCGGGACAGCCTGGCCTCCGGGGCGGTGTCCACGCTGCGCGCGGTGTCCAGGGTGAAGACTGGGACGGTCATGACAGCTGTTTCCCTCGGTGGGTCGGGTACGGGTCGGGTCGGGCGCCCGCCCGCCCGGGCACGGGACGGTCGGGCGCCGGACGGGTCAGGCCCGGTCGGCGGACTGGTTGCGGAGCGTCCGGTCGCAGGCCGCCAGGTGGGCGCCGAGCGACTCCTCGAAGCTGGTGGTGGTGGCGTCCAGCAGCAGCCGGCGGCGGATAGCCAGCTCGCCGCCGACCAGCCCGCCGAGCAGCGCGCCGGCGCTCTCGACGGCGGCGGCGACGCCCGCGCGGTCCTCGACGACCCGGTCGAACAGGCCCAGCTCGGCGCCCTCCGCCGCGGTGACCTCGGTGCCGAACAGCACCAGGCGGCGGGCGCGGGCGACGCCCAGCTGCTGGACCAGGCGGTGGACGGCCATGCCGGGCCACAGCCGGCCGGCGGTGACCGCCGGGCTCAGCCGGGTGTCCGCCGTGGCGATCCGGTGGTCGGCGGCCAGCAGCAGGTCCAGCGCCGGGCCCGCGCACTCGCCGGCCGCGACGGCGAGGACGCCGGCCGGGACGCGCTCCAGGCGGCGCAGCGCGCGCTCCCACTTGTTGACCAGGTGGATGCCGACCTCGCCGGGCCAGGCCTGCTCGCGGACGCCGGCCGTCCCCTCGACGTGCAGCACGGCGAAGGTCGCCCGGTCGGCGTCCTCCAGTTCGTCGCAGACCTCGACGACCTGGCCGATCAGCTGCTCGGTCAGCGGCGCGGAGCAGTCGATCAGGACGTGGCGCCCGGCCGACCCGGTGCGTTCGGGAAGCAGTTCGCTGACGGACATGGGAATTCCTCTTTCGGAAGGTGCGGGCTGTGTCTGGTGCATTCCGGTCAGTACCGGACGAGGGCCGTCTCGATGGTCGATCCGGGGCCCATCGTCATGAAGACCCCGAGGTCGCCGGGCCGGACCTGACCCTCGGCCATCAGCCGCTCGTAGGAGAACAGGAACGAGCCGCTGGAGAGGTTCCCGTAGTCCCGCAGCACCCCGGTGGTGTGCCGGACGTCGTGCCGGGTCAGTCCGAGGTTGATCTGGACCGAGTCGATGACCTTCTTGCCGCCGGAGTGGACGATCCAGTGGGCGATGTCGCTGCGCCGCAGGCCGGTGTCCTCCAGCAGCCTGTCGACGACGAGTTCGGCGTGCGCGCCGACCACGTACGGCACGTCGCGGTCCAGGAAGAAGCTGAACTTGCCCTGGTCGTCGTCCCAGTCGTAGCGCATCGCGTCGACGGCCTCGGGGATGATGCGGCTGGAGAACTTGAGGACGGTCGGGCCCTCGGCCCGCACGCCGCTCTCCGGGCGGTCCAGCTGGCCGTCCGGGTCGGCCATCAGGATCACCGCCGCGGCGCCGTCGCCGAACAGGCTGTTGACCACCGCGGTGCGCATGGTGCCGTCGAAGACGTAGGCCGCCGAGCAGGTCTCGACGCAGACCATCAGGGCCGGTCGCCCGGGGTTGGCGGCGGCCCAACCGGCCACCGCGGTCAGGCCGTTGAGCCCGGCGTTGCAGCCCATGCCGACCACGTCGAGCCGGCTGGTTCGGACGTCGAGGCCCAGCTCCTTGATCAGGTGGGCGGAGAGCCCGGGGGTGAGCAGACCGGTGGTGGTGACGCAGCAGATGTAGCCGATCTCGGAGAGGTCGAGGCCGGTGCGGGCCACGCACTCGCGCACCGCCCGCGCGCCCGTCTCCACGCCCGACGCCCGGTGCTTGCGGAGCAGTTCGCCCTGGGTCTCCATCCGGCGCCCGCCGTCCGGCCCCTCCGGCGGGAGAATGAGGAAACGGCGGTCGATCGCGCTGTTCATGAAAAGCGACCGAATGCGCTGGTCGGTTATCCCGAATATGTCGAGGATATCGCTCTGCGTATAGGAGTCCGGCGGGTTCGCGGTGGCGATGCCGATGATCCGGGGCAATGCCCCGTCCTGTTCCGCGAGCGGTGGCACGTCCTTCTCTGACAAGGTCAGCGCCATGTCGCCCCCCTTTCTGGAAAATTCCGGCCATGGACGACTGACAGACGCATTCCAGCAGGGGCGGACCCGCTCGAACACCCCGGTCCGCCCCTTAGGGCCCCCTGTCCCGGCGGGGCCCCCTGCCCGGCCCCGCCGGGGCTCGACCAGGGGCCCGCCGGGGGCCCGGCCGGGGCTCAGCCGGCCCGGGTCAGCGCGCCCATCGCCGTGGGCAGGTCGACCCGGGAGCTGACCCGCAGCTTCCGGTAGGCCCGGGTCAGGTGCTGCTCCACGGTGCTGACCGTCACGTACAGCCGCTTGGCGATCTCCCGGTTGGTGTAGCCGTGCGCGGCCAGCTCGGCGACCCGGCACTCGGCGTCGCTGAGCACCGCGTCGGACACCGCCGGGGCGCTCTCCCGGGCCGACTGGTCGCCGCCGCTGCTCCAGCCGAACTCCACGCCCAGCAGCCGGGTGAGCGGCTGGGCCTGGCACTCCTCGGCCAGCATCCAGGCGCGGCGGGCGGTGAGCCTGGCCCGGCGCAGCTCGCCCAGGTCGTGGTAGGTCCTGGCCAGGTCGGCGAGCGCCCGGGCCAGCTCGTACCGGTCGCCGGCCTCCTGGAGCACGTCCGCGGCCTTGCGCAGCAGGGCCGGGCGCTGGCGCAGGTCGCCGGTGGCGGCGAGCTGGCGCATCGCCACGCCCCGCGCCCGCGGCGCGCACTGGTCGACCATCGCGAGCTGCTCCTCCAGCAGGCGCCGGGCCCCGTCGCGGTCGCCCAGCTGGAGCATCGCCTCGGCGGCCTCGCCGCGCCAGGCGACCAGGCCGGGCACGTCCAGCCCCCACTGGCGCATCAGCTCGCCGCAGGCGAGGAAGTCGCCGAGCGCGGCGTTCAGGTGGCCGGTGGCCAGCTGGTACCGGCCGCGGGCCTGGAGGTAGTGGAGGCCGTAGCGGCTCTGCAGCATCGCCTCCGGGACGGGCAGGTTGAGCTGGTCGGCGGCCTCGTCGTGGCGGCCCATCGCGGTCAGCGCGGTCAGCAGGCTGGCCAGCGCGCCGCCGACCGCCACCCCCCAGCTGCCGGCCGGGATGATCTCCAGCGCCTGCCGGGCGTACCGCTCGGCGCCGGGCAGGTCGCCCTGCCGTACGGCGATCTCGGCCCGGATGGTCGCCAACCGGGCCTGGCGCCCCGGGGACTGGCGGGCGGCCGCCTCCGCGATCAGGCCGTCGCACCAGGGCGCGGCCCGGTCGGCCCGGTCGCCGTAGGTCAGCGCGAGCAGCGCCGACTCGACGGTGTCCATGCCCGTCTCGTCCAGCCGGGAGGTGCGCAGGATCCGCTCGGCCTCGGTGACCGCCTGCTCGGACGGGCCGCGGCTGAGCACCGAGTCCAGCGCGGTGGCCGCCTCCAGCCGCCAGCTGACCGCGGTGGACGGCGCCGGGCGCGGGTCCGGCTCCTCCTCGGCGGACGGCACGTGCGCCAGCAGCGGCGCGTACCAGCAGCGCAGCCACGGCCGGGTGGTCCGCAGCTCGGCCGCGGTCTCCGGGTCGTGCGGGCCGCTCTCCAGGCCGAGCCGGGACAGCACGTCCCTGGCCTCCTCGAAACGGCCGTGCCACAGCAGGGCCTTGGCGAGCACCAGGCCGTCGCTGGGGCGCAGGTGGCCGCGGTGCAGGGCGGTGGTGAGCTCGGTGAGGTGCGGGGTCGGGGCGCCCGGGTTGATCCGCCACTCGGCGCGGACCAGGGCGGTCCTGATCCGGGCCAGCCGGGGCCCGTCCGCGCAGACCCGGCAGGCCAGCCGCAGGTACTCGACGGCCTGGCCGACCCGGCCCTCGGCCAGCGCCAGCGTGGCGGCCTCCTCCAGTACGGGGACGGTCCAGGCCTCCTCGACCCGCCCGGAGGCGAGCAGGTGCTCGGCCGTCGCGGCCGCGGCGCCCCCGCCCGCGTGCAGCAGTCCGGCGGCCCTGCCGTGCAGTTCGGCCCTGCGCTCGGAGCCGGTGTCGAGCAGCACGGCGGCCCGGGCGGCCGGGTGGCGGAAGCCGTCGGGGGCCAGCAGGCCGCAGTCCGCCAGCTCGCGCAGGCCGCGCGCCGCCTCCGCGCCGTCCACGCCGAGCAGCCGGCCGACCCCGTCCGGGGCGCCGAGCACGGCGAGCGCCTGGACGAGCGGGAGCAGCCCGGGGGCGCTCCGGTGCAGCAGGTCGCGCACCGCCTGCCCGTAGCCGTCGGCGACGGCCAGCCCGCCGTCGTCGGTGCCGGCCCGCACCGCCGCGAGCTGCCCGTCGAGCAGGGCGGTGAGCAGCAGCGGGTTGCCGCCGCTGATCCGGTGGCAGTCGGCGGCGAGCCGGTCGGCGGCCTCCCGGCCCAGGCGCTCGGCGACCAGCCGCTCCACACCGTCGGGGGTGAGCAGGGGCAGGACCAGGCTGTGGCAGCCGGGGCGGCGCAGCAGCTCCTGGTGGAACTCGGCGGTGCGGTGGGCGGCCCGGCCGGTCCGGCCGAGGACGGCCATGATCCGGGAGCGGCCGAGCCGGCGGGTCAGGTGGGAGAGGCAGGCCAGCGAGTCCGGGTCGGCGTGCTGGACGTCGTCCACCACCAGGGCGAGCGGCTGCCGTTCGGCCAGGTCGAGCAGCAGCGCGCTCAGTTCCCGGGCGGCCGACTCCCGCCGGTCCGGGCCGGCCGCGAGCAGTTCGCGGACGGCGGCCCGCTGCTCGGCCGGCACCGGGGCGCCGCGCAGCAGCTGGCCCAGCACGCCGAGCGGCAGGCCGGTCTCGGCGGCCGACCCCACCGCCGTCAGCGGCAGGACGCCCGCCCCGGCCGCCTGCTCGACGAACTCGTCCAGCAGGGCGCTCGTTCCGGTGGCCGCCGGGCCGCTCACCACGGCGATCCGTCCCCTGCCCCCGACCGCCTCGGTCAGCAGACCGGCCAGGAAGGCCAGGTGCTCATCGCGTTCGACCAGCATCATTGCTCAGACTTTCTCTCGTGCGTACGTGCGGGTGTGGGTGGGGGAACCGGCTGCGTGGGACTCAGCGGTGCTCGGGTGGTGCTGGGTGGTGCTCGGTGCTGCTCCGGGGCTCCCGGTGGTGCCCCGTCGGTGGGTCTGTGGTGGGCCCAGCTGGTGTTCGGGCTCAGCGATGCTCGGCGGGGAGCGGGGCGGCGCCCTGGGCCCGGGCCCGCTCCGGTGCGGGCGGGTCCGGTTCGGCCGGGCCCTGGCCGGCCCGGGCGGCGGCGGCCCGGATCGCGGAGAAGGCGGCGGCGTGCAGGCCCGGGCCCCGGCCGAAGCCCCAGGCCGGCCCGTCCGGGAAGGCGCAGCGGGCGTAGACGGCGGCCTCCCGCCCCGGGTCCGCGGACTTGCCCTCGGGGCCGGTGTGCCGGACGTCCCGGACCTCGACGCCCCAGGGCGCCAGGGTCGCGCCGAGGCTGCGCACCTCCTCCGCGCGGACCGTGCCGTCCGCGCTGGCGGGGCCGGCCCCGTCGACGAACAGCTCGGTGGGGACCGGCGCGTGGCGTACGGCCAGCGGCTTGGTCTCGTCCGCGGTGGACCGGTACTCCCGCTCGAAGAGCCGGCCGATCCGGTCCGGCGCGACCTCGGCGCCGGTGGCCTCGGCGACCGCCTGCACGGTGCGGGCGAACTCGATCTGCAGCCCGCGCGGCAGGTCCAGGCCGTGCCGGGCGCTCATGACGTGGGCGACGCCGCCCTTGCCGGACTGGCTGTTCACCCGGACCACCGCCTCGTAGCCGAGGCCGAGGTCCTGCGGGTCGATCGGCAGGTACGGCATCCGCCAGGCACGGTCGCGCGGGCTCTCGCCGGCGGCGGCGGCCTCGGCCTCCAGGGCGGCGAAGCCCTTCCTGATGGCGTCCTGGTGCGTCCCGGAGAAGGCGGTGTGGACCAGTTCGCCGCCGTAGGGGTGGCGGGGGGAGACCGGCAGTCCGGAGCAGTGCTCGACGGTGCGGCGCACCCGGTCGATGTCGGAGAAGTCGATGCCCGGGTCGACGCCCTGGGTCAGCAGGTTGAGGCCGAGGGTGACCAGGCAGACGTTGCCGGCCCGCTCCCCGCCGCCGAACAGGCAGCCCTCGACCCGCTTCGCCCCGGCCAGCAGGGCCAGTTCGGTGGCGGCCACCCCGGTGCCCCGGTCGTTGTGCGGGTGGATCGACAGGCAGCGGTACTCGGGGCGGGAGAGGGTGCGGTCCAGCCACTCGATCTGGTCGGCGAACACGTGCGGCATCGAACGCTCGACCGTGGCCGGGAAGTTCAGCACGATCTCGCGGCCCGGGCCGGGCTCCCAGAGGTCCATCACCGCCTCGCAGACCTCGACGGCGAACTCCGGCTCGGTCTCGTTGAACAGCTCCGGGGAGTACTGGTAGCCGACCTCGCAGTCGCCCAGCAGCCGCTCGGTGTGCCGCATCATCGACCGGGTGCCGCGCAGGGCGAGGTCGACGCACTCCGGCCGGCCGATCCCGAGGACGAGGTCGCGGAAGAGCGGCGCGGTCGCGTTGTACACGTGGACGGTGGCGGCGCGGGCGCCGCGCAGGCTCTCCACGGTCCGTTCGATCAGCTCGTCGCGGGCCGGCACCAGCACCGAGACGCGGACGTCGTCGGGTATCCGGTCCTGCTCGATCAGCATCCTGACGAAGTCGTACTCGTCCTGGCTGGCGACCGGGAAGCCGACCTCGATCTCCCGGTAGCCCATCGCCACCAGGAGGTCGAACATGGCGAGCTTGCGGGCCGGCGTCATCGGGCGGGCCAGCGCCTGGTTCCCGTCCCGCAGGTCCGTGGAGAGCCAGCGCGGCGCCGCCGTGGGGGTCCGGTCCGGCCAGGTGCGGTCGGGCAGGGTCATCGGGACGAACGCCTGGTAGCGCCGGGGCAGCCGGTCAGCCTTCACGGTCTGGTTCCTCACAACTGTTTCTTGTTGCGAACATGCGGGAAGTACTGGTCTTGTTGCGGACATGCACGGAGTGATGCTCTTGTTGCGGACATGCAGGAAGTACCGGTCGATTGCGGACGTCCTGTGAACGTCACGCTAGAGAGCCGCCGTAGTCCCGGACAACGGTCTCGCCGGCGCTGTCGGCCCATCCGCGCCGGAGGGATGAGCGGGGGGTATCGAAGGGAGTAGTGGACACTCCACCCTCGGGCCACTCCGCTCCGGCCCCGGTACCACCGGCGGTCCCTCCGCCCGCGCCCGGCCGGGTGGCGGCCGGCACGACGGGACGACTTCCGGCCACCGCCGCCGTCCACTTCTTCACGGCGCGGCCGACCCCCCCTTTGTCACCGGTCCCGGCATTCCGGCCACGCCTTTGAACTAGTTGAAGATTCGAACACGCTCGACCGGCGAGGGGGCCTCCCGGAGGCCATCTTCACGCCCTCGAATTCGCACGGCGTTCTGGTATCTTGACCCCGCTTGGCCAAGGCGACACGGGGGCCGGCACGTGACCGGTTTGGAGAAGGCAGCCTTGACGACTCGCCAACAGGTGGCGGACCTGATCGAACAACGCACGCCCGAGATAGTCGAGGCCTACGAGGCCTCGCTCCGGGCGGCCGGCAACGCCATCGCGCAGAGCCCGGCCTCGCTGGACCAGGCCCTGGCCACCGCCCGTCAGATCGTCGCCGACGTGGTCACCAGCCTGCGCGTGGGGCAGGTCGAGGTCGACCAGACGTGCAAGCTGCTGGCCTGGGACGTCGGCGCGACACGCGCGGCGGACGGGGTCCACCCCCGGGAATCCGTCCAGGCCTCCTCGGCCTTCTTCCACGCGGCGCTGTCGACGATATTCAGCCACCTTCCGCCCGGATCGAGACAAGTCGACACCCTCACCCTGATCACCCTCGCACTGGAGCGCGGTGTCGCCCTGCGGATCCGCGAGTCGGTGGCCGCGTACACCGGGTTACTCGTCGACAAGATCCACGAGGCGCAGCTCGACGAGCGGCGCCGGATCGCCCGCGAGCTCCACGACCGGATCGGGCACGGCATGAGCGTGACCCACCGCCAGCTGGAGCTCTACACCCTCTACCTGGACAAGCAGCCGGACCGGGCGAGCGTCAAGCTGGCCACCGCCCAGCAGGCCATCCAGGAGTCGATGCACCACCTGCGCGCGGTCACCTCCGACCTGCACACCCGCCAGCCGTTGAAGAGCCTGGAGAAGGCCCTGCTCAACGACCTGGAGTCGCTGGGCCCCGACGGCGTGGCCGCCCGGCTCCGGGTGAACGGGGACGAGGCCTGGGCTCCGCCGGAGGTGCTCGACGAGGTGTTCCTGATCCTCCGCGAGGGCGTCCGCAACTCCCTGCGCCACGCCCGGGCCACGGTGCTGCTGGTGAACGTCGAGATCACCCCCAACGAGCTCCGCGCCACCGTCGAGGACGACGGCTGCGGGCTGCCGCAGGAGCGGCCGGCCGACGCCGGCGTCGGCCTGTCCTCGATGCGCGAGCGGGCCGAACTGCTCGGCGGCCGACTGCTGGTCAACGGCCGTCCGGACAACGGCACCAGGGTGGATCTCTCGGTACCTCTCAAAGGACGGCTCCTCGATGAACCCGCGCGACGCCGTAGCTGCTGACCCCGCGTCCGCCACCACCCGCGTCGCCCTGGTCGACGACCACGCGCTGGTCCGCGAGGGGGTGCGCGAGATCCTGGAGTCGCAGGACGACATGGTGGTGGTGAGCGAGGCCGCCAACAGCGGCGACGCCATCGCCCAGGTCGCCCGGCACCGGCCGGACGTCGTCCTGCTGGACGTCGAACTCCCCGACGGCGAGCCCACCGACACCGTCACCAGGATGCGGGCGCTCTCGCCGTCCTCGCAGATCATCATGCTGTCCATGTACGACGGCCCCCAGTTGCTCCGACGGCTCATCAACGCCGGCATCCGGGGCTACCTGCTGAAGAGCGTGTGCGGCGACGAGCTGCTCGCGGCGGTCCGCAGCGTCCACCGCGGCTCGGACCGGATGGTCCTGGCCGTCTCCCGGGACAGCCTGGCCCGGATGCAGGGCATCACCGAGAACGTGCTGTCCGCCCGGGAGCTGGAGATCCTGGAGCTGGTCGCGCAGGCGCTGAGCAACGGCCAGATCTCCACCCGGCTGACGATCACCGAAGCCACCGTCAAACGCCATCTGCGCAACGTCTTCGCCAAGCTCGGCGCGGTCTCCCGGATCGACGCCGTGAACAAGGCGATCGCCGCCTCCCTGATCGCGCCCCCGCACGACCAGTCCTGCCACCGCCACCGGGCGGGCTGAGACCTCCTCCGCACGCTCCTTCCCGACTCCCCCGCGCGGCCGTCCGGCACCCCGCCCCACGCACCGGTCGGCCCGGTCGGCCCGGTTCCAAGCCTCGCCGCGGCCGGCCGGGGCCTCAACCCCTGCCGACCACCTACCGCCCCTGCACCCCGACGGCCGGACCCGCGCTCCACCCCACCGGTGCTCCCGCCCTTCGCCGCCGAAGCGCCGGTCCGTACCGGCATGCGGAGGCCGGGGAACCGGGGGGGGGAATTCAGGGCCGGAGCGGATTCGACGGCCATGAGGAACTTCTCCCCGCACCCGCCGTCGGCGGTGGCCACCACCCGCCCGTGCGACGGCAGGTGACGACGCCTCAAGGTCAAGGAGAGCCCTTCGGGGGCCAAAGCCGGCACCAAGGTACGGAACTTCCGCCCGCCCGGCAATGTCGACGGCCACCACACCGCCGGGCGGGCAGATGGTGCCGGCCCCCGGGGGCGGGACGGCCGGGGCCGTCCCGCCGTTCCCGCGGCCCCCGCTACAGGCCGCGCAGGGCATGGCGCACCGTCCTCACGTCGAAGCAGTCGTCGCGGACGACGTGGGCCTCGTGGAAGATCCGGCCGGCGAGGAACTCGAGGTCCCCGTCGCCCGTCGGCACGCCCAGCAGGCGGCGCACGTCCTGGCCGATCAAGCGGTCGGCCAGTTCGTTCACCAGGGAGTTGGCCTCGTGCAGCGGGGTGGTCGCGGTGATCCGCGTCCGCGTCCGCGCGATCCTGGCCAGGACGTCCCACACGGCGGCCCCGGTCGGGTCCGGCAGGGCGGAGACGGCGTCCCGCAGGCCGTCCAGGGACCGCTCGACCGCGGCCGGGTCCGGTGCGGGGTCGCGCAGCGGCTCCAGCAGGTCCAGCAGGGCGGCGGCCAGCTCGGCCCGGGCCTGCTCCGCCGCGGCGGCCTCCTCCCCCGGGTCCGCCGAGGAGCCGTGGAGGACGTACCCGGCCCGGAGCAGCAGTCGGGCGTCCTCCTCGTGCGGGAGTTCGGCGAACAGCTCCGACGGCAGGGCCGACACCAGCGCGTCCGCCTCGGCCAGCAGGTCCGCCGCCACGTGCTCGGGGGCGAGCCACTCCCGCAGCATCGGCAGCAGCCGGCCGCGCTCCTGGCGGTAGGCGCGGTTGAGCAGTGCACGAACGGTGTCCCAGGGGATCCGGGACTCCCGCGGGTCCGACGGCGAACCGGCCCGGACGGCCGAACTCCCGTACGGGGGGCGGCCGGTGAGGCCGGTCCCGTCGAACCGCAGGCCCCCCAGCGCGGGCAGCGGCGGCGGCCCGGCGGGGACCACCGGCGGCGGGGTCGCGGACGCCGGGGCGGAGCCGGTGCTGGCCGGGGCGGCCTGGACGGCCGGGGCCGCACCGAAGGCCGCCGGCGGCCGCACCGGCGGCGCCGCGTCCGGGGTGACCGGGGTGACCGGGGCCGCCTCCACGACGGCCGGCTGCTCCGGCTCGACGGCCTCGTGCGGCCCGTCGTCCCCGACCTCCCGGAGCTGCCGCCCGGTGGCCGGGCGCAGCGCCATGAGTGCCGGCGGCTGCTGCCCGGCGGGGCGCGGTCGGCGCTGGTTCTCGAAGGTCTGGCCCGGCGTGCCCGCGAAGCGGACGATCCGGCCGTCCTCCAGCGTCACCCGGAGTTCCACCCCGGCGAACCGCCCGGTGACCGTGCCCGTCCGCCCGTCCCCGAGCTCGGCCAGGTGCTCCCGCGCGACCATGCGCGCCGCGTGCCCGCCCTCGGCGGCCGTCCACGCGGTGGGCAGTCCCCCGGGCCTCTCGGCTCCCTCGGCCCGCTCGTCCGCGAGGGCGAGCGCGTGGGCGAGGGCCGGGTCGAGGGCCGGCGCGTCGATGCCCGCCGCCTCCAGGTCCTGGAGGCGGGTACGGGTAGCCGGGCGCTCGCCCGTGCCCGGGGTCACCGGGGCGAGCAGCGGCGGCTCCGGCGCCGGCGTGCCGTGCAGTCCGGCGACCAGCTCCTCGGCCTCCTCCAGCCGCGACCGCAGCTGCCGCACGAAGGCGCTCGGGAAGGACGAGACCGGCGGCATCGCCTCCGGGCCGTCCGCCTCGGGGACGAACCGGAGCCGGATGCGGACCGGCCGGCCGCCGGGCTGAGCCGTGGCCGGGAACAGCTCCGCGGCCTGCTCGTCGGCGAGCCGCTGGAGCCCGGCCCGCTCCTCGGCGGTCAGGTCGCCGTGGTCCCGCACCTGGACGACCAGTTCGGTGTCCGGCAGGCCGGCCCCGCCCGGCCGCACGCGGCGGTAGCCGATGGAGTAGTCGACGTCGTCCCGCACCAGGGGACGCTCCCAGACCGGGACCGCCCCGGCCCCGGTCTCCCGACGGGACCGCTGCCAGTCGGTGGGCCGGTGGACGAGGTGCCGCCCGTCCCGGGTGACGCCCTCGATCCACACGTCGTGGGCCACCCCGACCCAGCGCACGGCGCCGTCCGGCAGCACCTCCTCGAACAGCCTTTCCTGGTAGGCCCGGTCGACCCGCTCCAGGACGTCCTCGGACACCCAGGACTCGGGGTAGAAGGTCCGGGCCTCCTGGTTCTCGGGGCGGCGCCACCGGGACGGGAACTCGCTCAGCGGCGCGCCCGGCGCGATCCCCGGGTCCAGGAAGTACACCGGCGCCCGGTAGGTGCCGTTGGCCCGCGGCGGCCGGACCGGCCCGAGGTGCAGGCCGTGGTCCGCCGGGTCCACCGCGAGGGCCCCGCGGAGCCGGGCGCGGTGGTGGAAGCCGGTGAGGGTGTGCCGGTCGCCGTAGCGGTTGAGGTCCTCGACCCGGTGGCCGAAGGGCAGCGTGGCGGGCTCGGGCGCGGGGGCCGTCGCGGTGAGCCCGGACTGGTCCTCGGCGGGGCGGAAGGAGATGAACTCCCCCGACCGGATCCGGCCTTCGATGCGCACGCCGTCGTACTCGCCGACCCAGCGCTGCGCGAGGTCTCCGCGCCCGCTGATCCCGCCGGTGCGGCGGGCGTGCAGGTAGGCCTGCCGCGCCGCGTACACCGCGTCCTCGGCCGTCCAGTGCGCGGGGAACATCGTCCGGTACCGGTCCAGCGCCGCTTCGCCCGCGTCGGCGCGGTACGTGCCGTTGGGGTTCTCCGCGCCGACCCGGGGCAGCCTGCGCCGCCCCGACTCCGCCGGCGGGGTCAGGTACCCGCCCGTCCGGTCCGGCCCGTCGAAGAGCGCGGTCCGCAGCGCGTCCTCGCCGAAGGCGGCCCGCACCGGGAACTCCCCGGCCGGCACCGGCCGGAGGTCCGTCCGGAAGACCCGGTCGAGGACCGCGCCCAGCTCGTTCAGGTTGTGCGGCCGGAGCGAGACCGCCGGGTTCGTGACGCCCAGCTCCACCGGGTGCCCGGCGTCGTACCAGACCCGGCCGTAGATGTCGCTCCCGGGCGCGGTCATCAGACCGAACTCCGGGTGGACGGGCCGCGGGCCGGCCCCTTGGCGCCGGTACTCGTCGGCCAGGCCGAGCAGGTGGCCGACCTCGTGGCCGATCACCCTCGGCGGGGAGTCCACGCCCCAGTGCTGGGCGTGCTCCTGGGAGGTATAGGAGCGCACCTCGACGACGTGGTGGGCGCTCTCCCGGTCGACGAACCGGATCGCGACCTCCAGCAGGCTGCCGTCGGGCAGCCGCAGCCCCTGGCCGAAGACGTCCCGGACGCCCGCCTCGGCGTTGAGCCGCACCCGGTCGAGGCCCCGCTCGGCCTCGGCGCGGCTGCCCACCAGGCCGTCGGCCTCCAGGTGGACCCGCACCGTCAGGACGGTGCGGGTGTCCCCGTCGGAGTCCACCACCCGCCGGACCTCGTACGACTGGATGAACTGGGCCTGCAGCGAGCGCAGGAACCGGCGGACCGGCGGACGCACCTCCGCCGTGGCCAGCACCCGTACCGGCTCGGCCGGTTCGGTCGCGTCGAAGCGCTGCCCCGGCTCGGCCCAGTAGTCGATGATCTGCCGGTTGCGGACCAGCAGCCTGATCCGGACGTCACCGTACGCGCCGGTGACGATCTCGTCCCCGTTGCGTCCCCTCGCCTCGCCGTTCTGCTGCTCGTACACCCACAGGGCCGCGTGGCGGGTCTGCTCCCGGGTCCATTCCGGGGGCAGCCCGGTGCCGCCCTCCCGCCTGGCCTGCTCGCCGAACACGCGCAGCTGGTCCGGGGTGAGCACCGGGGCCCCGTCGAGCGACGGGACGTCGACCGCGCCGGCGCCCGGCGCGTGGGCGGGCGCCACCAGGCCGCGCTGGTCGGCGGCCGGGCGGAAGGCGGTGACCGTCCCGTCCTCGTCCGACCTGCCCTCGATCCGGACGCCCTCGTACACGCCCTGCCAGAAGATCCCGTTCTCGGTCACCCGGAAGGTCTCGTTGCGGACCGCGTCGACGGCCGCCTGCTCGACGGCGTACCGGGCCTCGGCGGCGGTCCAGTGCTCGGGGAACAGGGTGCGCCGGCCCGCGCCGGTCTCCACCAGCAGGGTGCCGTTGGCGTGACGGCGCACCAGCTCCAGCTGTTCGGCCCCCTCCTCGCCGATGGCCGACGGCAGGTGGCCGCCCCGCGTCCCGACGGCCGGGCCGAGTTCGGCCTCCAGGACGCCGTCGGCGAACTCCGTCCGGGGCGACTCGCCGTCCTCGGTGTCGTGCCCGAGGCGGCCCAGCCGGTCGTCCGCGAGCTCGCCGAGTTCGCGCAGGACGCGGACCGACGGCGCCGGGACGACGTGGGTCGTGCCGCCGCCCGCGTACTCCGTGACGGAGATGCCGAAGGCCCGGCCCAGCTGGTGGACCAGCGCGTCCCGGGAGATCTCCAGGTGCCAGTTCCCGGCGTCCTGGGCGACGCTCCGCTCGTGCAGGAGCACCGTCCGGTGCGGATCGCCGGTGGCGTCCACGAACTCCACCCGCACCAGCAGCGGGGTGCCGTCCGGGAGCCTGGTGCGGTTGTCGAACCGCGCGGCGGCGTCCCGGATCCGCGCGCCCAGCGCGGCGACCCTGGCCCGGGCGTCCTCCCCGGTCAGGCCGGAGCCGTCCAGGTGGACGCGCAGGACGAGGACGGTGACGTCCTCGCCGCCCGGTACGAGCGGGCCGCGCCGGAGCTCGAACGGCTGCGCCGCCGGGTCGTCCGGTACGGCCTCGGCCGAGGCGTGGCCCGGCAGCAGCGCCGTCGCCGGGTCCTGCGCCGGCTGCGGGATCGCGCCGGCGGGCGCGGAGGACGAGGAGGAGGACTCGGGGGCGTGGCGCGGGCCGGTCGGGAAGACCAGGCCCTGGCCGGACGGCTCGGGGACGGCCTTGGTGAACTGGGCCGGGACACTCCGGTCCGGCAGGCCGCGGAAGTCCACGATCCGCCCGTTCTCGGTCCGGACCTCGATCGGGACGCCGTTGAAGCGGCCCTTCACGAGCTCGCGCCGCCGGCCGCGCCAGCCGGCGAGCACCTGGAGCGCCGCGTACCTGCCCTCGCCCGGCGTCCAGCCGGTCGGCAGTCCCCGCCCGGCGTTCCCCGCGAGCGCCGGGGCGAAGGCCCCGTCGATCATCCACTGCTGCCCCGCCATCTCCGTGACGGTGGCCGGGCGGGTGCCCGCTCCGGGTGCCGCGGGCTCCGCCAGCTCCGGTTCGACGAGCGCCCGCTGTCCGTACCCGGCCTGTGCCCTGGCCGTGACCGTGGCCGGGCCCGCGCTGCCCGCGACCGTCGCGGAGAACCCGGGCGTCAACGCCCCGGCCACACCGGGCAGGAGCACGTCCAGCCCGGCGCCGTCGGGGAGGGAGTCCACCCCGACCGCCGCGCCCGGAAGGGCGTCCGCCTCCGTGTCGACGAAGTCGAGGGTCAGCAGGACCGGCGGGTCGCCGGCGGCGCGGTGCTGCCGGACGAAGTCGTCGGCGGCCCGCTGGAGCCGCTTGCGGGCGTCCGCGACCGCCGCGGGCGTGGCGCCCGCCGCGACCCTCAGGTGCACCGGTGCCGCGACCTCGATGCCCAGCTGTCCCTCCACCGTCCGGACGCGGCGGCCGCGCAGGCCGGGCCCGGTGGACCCGTCCGCCGCCGGCGGCGCGTACCACTCGGTGAGCGGCTGCCGGGCGGTCGGACGGTGCGTCAGGTGCCGGCCGTCCCGGGTGATCCCCTCGATCCGCACGCCGTCGGCCTCGCCCACCCAGCGCACGGCGCCGGAGTCCAGCGGCTCGGAGGTGTGCCGGGCCGCGTACGCCCGCTCCACGGCGGACAGGATGCGCGACGGCGTCCACGCCTTCGGGTAGAGGGTGTGGGTCTCCCCGTCCGCGTGCTGGTGCCACCGCGACGGGAACTTCGCCATCGGGGCGCCGGGGGTCACGGCCGCGTCGAGGAACCAGACGTCGGCCCGGTAGGTGCCGTTGTCGTTCTCCGCGAGCACCGAGCCCACCTTGACGCCGTGCGCCGTGGCGGCCGCCCTCTCCGGCTCGGCGTGGACGCCGGTGAGGGTCTGCCGGTCGCCGTACCGGACGAGGTCCTCGACCCGGGCGCCGAAGGCCCCACCGGTCGGGCGCCACGGCATGTACGCCGGGGTGTCCAGCCCGCTCTGGTCGTCGGAGGGACGGAAGGAGACGAACTCCCCCGCCCGGATCCGGCCCTCGATCCGCACCCCGCCGTACTCGCCGACCCAGTGGTGGGAGTGCAGGCCGGTCGCGGTGACCCGGCCGGTGCGCAGGGCGTGCTGGTACGCCTGCTCGGCGGCGTACACCGCGTCGTCCGCCGTCCAGTGCTCGGGGAACACCGTCCGGTTCCGGCGCGGCCCGGGCAGGTCGCCGGCCAGGGCGCCGACCTGCGTGGCCGCCGCGTCGGCGGGCCCGCCGACCACCTTGAACGTCCCGTTGCGCTCCTGCGACCCCGGCACCCGCTCCGGCCGGGGGCGCGTCGACCCCCGCGGCGGCACCAGGTGGCCGTCCCGCCCGCCCGGACCGCCGTACAGGGCGCGCCGCAGCACCTCCTCGCGGAACCGGGCCCGGGTCGGCGCGTCGCCGACCGGCGTCGGGCCGCGGTCCTCGCCGAAGGCCTCGTCCACCACCCCGCCGAGCTGCCGCAGGTTGCGGGCGGCCGGCGGCGCGAAGGGGGCGAGGACCTCCAGCGGGCCCTCGTGGAGGTGGTTCATGTCCAGCCAGGGGCGTCCGAACCGGTCGGTCTGCCGGCCGCCCATGATCCCGCTGTCGTCCGGATGGATCGGCCGGGGCGTGGAACCCGCCTCCCGGTACTCGTCGTCCAGGCCGAGCAGGTGGCCGATCTCGTGGGCGATCGTCCGCGCCCCGGTGTTCAGGCCCCAGGTCCGGTGGTTGGCCCGGTCCTGGCGCTCCCGGACGGCGACCGTGTGGTGCGCCGTGGAGCGGTCGGGGACGAACTCGACCTCGACCCGCAGCAGATCGCCGCTGGGCAGCCGCTGCCCGGTGTTGTAGACCTTCTCGACCCCCTCCCGGCCCGCCTCCCGGAGAGCCTCCACGGCCGCGGCCGTCGGCCCGTCCGCGAGGTCCAGCCTCGCTTCGAGGTCCAGGTACAGCCGGACGGTCAGCACCGTCTCGGTGTCCCCGTCCGGCAGCCGGACCCGGCGGGCGTCGAAGGACTCCAGCTCCCGGGCGGTGATGGCCCGGATGAAGGCGTCCTGCGGCGGCCTGACCTCCTGCGCGGGGACCAGCACCGCCTCGGTGCCGGCCACTGGGGCGGTCAGCTGCGGCCGCAGCTTCTGGTGCGGCTCGCCCCAGACGTCGGTGATGACGCCGTCCTCGACCCGGACGTTCAGCCGCACCCCGGCGAACCGGCCGCGGCGGACCTCGGGGACCGGGCGGCCCGCGGCCGCCTCGCCGACGACCTCGGCCGTCCCCGTCCGCAGCACGTGGTGGGCGGCGTACCGGGCCTCGGCGGTGCCCCACTCCGGGGGCAGCCCCCGGCCGGGGCGGTCCCAGGCCGGAGCCGTGAACGACGGGCGCAGCCCGGCCGTCCAGTCCCCGCCGACGTGGACCTCCCGCACCGGCGGGGACTTGCGCAGCTGCGTCCCCGTCACGAACTCCAGGTCGACCGTTCCGGCCGCCTCCCTGAACTGCCGCGGCAGCACCTGCGCCAGGGTCGGCACCGCGCCCGGCGCGACCGGGAGCGTGGTGACGCCGTCGCCCGCCTCCTCGGTGAACTCCACGCCCACGTTCAGCAGCCGGTCGAAGGCCCCGACCTGCTGCCCGGCCGTGAAGTCGGCCATGAGCGTCCGCACCTGCTGCCGCACCGCGTCCAGCTCGGCGGGCGTCATGCCCACGGACGGCTCCAGGTGCAGCCGGACGGTGAACTCGAAGCCGTCCTGCCCGCTGTCGAACCGCACCCGCTGGAGCAGTACGCCCGGGTACCCGAACAGGTCGACCCGGTCGCCCCGGCCGACCACCGCCTCCTCCTGCCACGCCGCGTACGGCGCGGGGGAGTTGGGGAGCGGGTGGTGGTACAGGATGTAGCCCTGCTGGTCCAGGACCGCCTCGACCCACAGGCTCCCGGACCAGCCGACCGCCCGGTCCAGGCCGTCCGGCCCCGGCGCGACGCTCGGACTGTTCCGCATCGCCGCCTGGACGTGCCGCAGGACCGTGTCGGCGCTCCAGTCCTCCGGGTAGTACGTCCACTCCGGCGCCGCCACCGGCCGCTGCCAGGCACCCGGGAACCGCGTGATCGGCGCCCCCGGGACCGCCGTCGGCTTCAGCTGCCAGCCGCCGTGGTCCCGCACGACCCCGTTGGGGTCGGTCTGCGGGCCCGGGCCGGGGCGCGGCGTACGGTCGGGGCGGAGCGGCTCGGCCGCCGTCCCCTGGGCGGTCGTGAAGGGCTGCCAGCCGGGGAAGTTCGCCGGGTCCGTCGCCGCGGGCGGCTGCGGCGCGGCCTGCTGCTGGGGCGTGCCGCGGGTCGGCGCGGTGGTGCCGGCCGTCGTGCCGTCGGTGCCGTCGGTGCCGCCGGTCGGCGCGTGGAACTGCCGGCCGGGTGCCTGACCGGCCTGGCCGTCGGCCGTCTCCTCCTGTCCGGTCGCCTCCTGCTCTTCGGTCACCTGCTGCTGCCCCGCCGGTGCCGCGGTGGGCACCGGCGCGGCGGGCGGCGGCACGTCCTCGGGCCGCAGCATGCGCACCCGTTCCACGCCCGGCCTGGGCTTGGCCTCCTCCACCCTGACCAGCAGGCTGTCGGACCACGGCGGGAGGGCGACCGGAGTGCCGACCGGCTTCGTCGCCCCGTCGTACTTCTGGACGGTGCGCCACTGCACCCGCTCCCGCAGCTCGGGATGCCGGGCCAGGAAGCCGATCACCGTGTCCCAGAGCAGATCGGGCCGCGGGTGCCGGGCGACCCTCGCCGCCACCTCGCTCAGCGCCAACTTACCGCTCTGGTACGAGAGTTCACGGATCAGCGTGTTGATGATGCGACGGGCCGCCAGCAGCGTGGCCTCGCGGTCGGGCACCTCGGGCAACTGGACGGCCGCCGCCGGCCGCTCCCGCGGCACCCAGGTGTTCCCGGTGCCGATCTCGAAGATCTCCGAGGGGACCAGCGGGAGCGCTTCAGGGCCATCGAGCCCCAGGCCGTGCGCCAGGTCCGCCCAGATGTTGACACCGGTCCCGCTCAGGTACAGGACCGCGTTCTTCTCCCCGTCGTCCGTGTGGCGCTGCGCCTCGGCGGGGACCTTCCCCACCCACTCCTCCGCCTCCTCGAACTCCTCGGCGGTGATGTGCGCCCGGTCGCGGGACTGGAAGTACATCCCGCGGACGGTGTTCTCGTGCGAGCTGCGCAGGTAGTTACGGCGCAGCACCTCCAGGTGCTGCTCCACACCCGGGTGCCTGGCCGGGGCGATCAGCACCGCGTTCGCCATGCCCGCATTGCCGACCTTCGCGACGGCGAAGCTCCGCCGGGCGTTGACGATCCGCTCGACCACCGGGGCGGGGTCGGCCTGGAGCCGGTTGTCGCCGTCGGTGTAGACCCCGCCGAACCGGCGGAGGACCTCCAGTCGCAGGATGTCGCTGGCCGAGGCGTACCCCTGCCCCAGACCCTTGGCGGTCTCCATCTTGTAGGCCGCTTCGAGGCTCATCGGCGCCTCGGCCGAGAAGACCTCGTCGACGTTGACCAGCACCACGTTCCCGTGCGGTCGGGTCCCCGCCCACTCCACCATGGCGCGTACGGTGGCGAGTTCGGGCGTGTCCCGGTCCGTCTCCGCGGCCGCCCTGGCCTCGGCGACCCGCGCACGGGTGACGTCCGTCCAGATCACATGGGTGAATCCCTGGCCGAGACCGTCCGCCGAGTCCTGCACATTGGTCATGAACGGACCGGTGTGCTCGTTGTCCATCGACAGCGGGCCGCCCAGCCAGATCGAGTGCACCAGGCGGGGAATCCGCACCCGCTTCCGCCCGAACGCCGGACCGGTACTCCGCGACATCGTCTGGAACCGTCCGGACTCGACGACCGAACCCTGCTCCAGGCCCAGGGCCTCCGGGGCGAGCCCCTCGGCCGTCGGCGCCGTTCCGCTCGCCAGGTCCAGCGCCCGGAAGAACGCCACCCGGGACTCGGACTTCAACTTCCCGTAGTCGTACCCCTGGAGGAACTCCGGGGCGGCCGGGACGACCCGGTCACCGAACACGTCCGGACCCAGCAGACCCACCGGCGCCACCGACGCCTGCGGAACCCCGGGCATCAGGCCGATCAGCTCGTCGATCAAATCCTGCGCCGAGAAACGGAGTTCCGGCTGCACGACGACCTGCACCGGCACCGCCGGCTGGGCAGATCCCGATCCCTCTCCCTGGTTCCCGGGGTACTGGGGCCGCCGCGAACGCGCGATCGCCTCCTCCAGATCAAGCCGCTCCAGGTCGTCCAGGTCCTCCTCGGCGGCCTCGTCGACCCTGCCCTTGCCCTTGTCCGTACGGGAGTTCGCGGCCGGTAGCTCGTCCTCCTCCTCGCCCTCGACGTCCGTCTCCTCGACGCCCGTCATCGCGACGTCCGTCGAACTCTGCGACGGCACCAGGGGAACGCTGGCACGCGGCGCCGGGCCCGCCTCGGAGGCGCCCATCGACTCGTCCGAGGCCTGGGCGGACTCAACGCCGTTCGGGGTGAAGCGGATCCAGGCACCCGGCCTACCGTCGGCGGCCGGGTACATCAGGAACCCGGCGTCCGCGTCCAGGTCGGTCGACAGCGCCGCGATCCTCCCGGTCGGCGCCCACACCACCCGGCCCGTCGCATCCGCAACCTCCTGCGCCAGCGACAACCCGCCGTCCGAAGCGGGCAGCGCCGCGTCGCACGCGGCCAGCACGATCTCGTCACCCGCCGCCAACTGCTGAATGCTGGGCCTGCGCCGCAGCGTCCGGGCCAGCCCCGTAGCAGTGACCTTCACCGTACCGACCGGGCCGGACAACGGCAGCACCGCGAAGTCCCGGTTGCCGTGCAGCAGCGCGAGATAGCGCCGCCCACCGCCAGTGCCCCACGGCACCTTCCGGTACCCCGTGACCTCACGCCCCTGCCCGTCGACCTCCAGCAGCCACCGCCGCCCCAGGTCGAAGTTCCTCAACACCTCACGCCGCTGCGCGAGTTCGTCCTCCGTGTGGAACGCCCGACCCTGCGGAAGGCCCGAACCCGGCGCCGCGATCGTCAGACTCCGGACATCACCCAACCGCACACTGCCGCCACCGACCAGCGGCAGCTCCAGGTCCACATCCCACAACTCACCCGGCTCGACCGTGTCCGGCACCTCCGGCACACCGACCACCGGCGTCTCGGAGTCCGACGCCGAGCCCCCGGACTGGTCCGCCATCGGACGGGAACGCCCGAACAGGTTCTTCCAGCGCGACGGAGCCGAGGACTTGACCTTGGACCACAGGGCGTCGAGGCCCCCCTGCACCTCGCGCAGGGCCCCGAGCGCGGCGGCCAACTGCTCCTGCTCCTCCGGCAGCAGTCGCTCCAGCCCGTTCGGCGGCTCGGCCACCTGCGCGGTCGCGACCTTGTCCCGTTCGCCCCCGTACGCCCGGTGCAAGCGCTGCCGCAGGCTCAGGGCCAACTCGTAGGCGTCCACCAGCCTCCGCCCGAGGCTCGGCGACAGCACCTTCCCCTCGATCAGCTCCTGCAACCGATCGCCGGTGCTGAGCCGCCACGGCGTCTCCGGCTTCGCCACCGCCCGGTACGCGGCATAGAGGTGCCGCGTGGCGACCGTCAACTGCCGCATGAAATCGGCCTTGACGTCCACGCTGGTCACCTGCGCCAGCGCCTCCGGGCGCTGGAGGTCGGCGAACGCCTCCCGCAGGGCGAGCCACTCCACCTCGGGGGCGATGCGGCCGCCGCGCTCCTCCGTGAACCTCCGGAAGAGCTCCCGCTGGCCCTCGCTCGACGTGACGGCGGCGAGGGCCCCGGTGAGCTGCGCCAGCTCGATCAGCCGGGTGTCGTGCATGACACCGTGCTTGGGCCCCGGCTCATCTCCCGGAGCGGCGAGCGAGAACTCCAGGACGGCCTCCGGGTCGAAGACCGCCAGATTGGGGTTGAACCACATGGTGTCGGCCTGGAACGGTGCCGGCACCGTCCCGTTCACCGGCAGGAACGCGCGCGCCAGGTCCAGCCAGCCCGCCGCCAGGTTGGTCAGCGACCCCAGCCACACCGCGTCCGCCTGGGAGCCGAGCAGCCCGAAGTCCAGGTCGGCGGCCGGCGTCAGGTCCGTGCGACCGTAGCCCGCCACCGCCACCACCGCGTACGGCGCCGTCGGAACGCCCCGCATCGACTCACGGGCCCACACGACCGCATCCGTGAGAATCCCGTCGGCGAACGCGGTCAACCGCCGGGCGAGGTCACGCGGAGACTCCCCCGCGACCGTCACCGGCACCTCGTCCCGGATCTGCTGTGCCGCGAGGAGGGCCGTCAGCAACAGCGCCACCATCGGCTGCTCACCCGGCCGCAGACCGTCCCGCAACGCCTGCGCCAGCAACCGGAGCACATCCAGACGCTGCGCCTGCGCCAGGCCGGCGAACGGCTGCTGGAAAGCACCCATCTGAAACGCCCGGCCGACGCCCTGCCGGTCCTCCGCGCCCGCACCGCTCTCGTCCAGCGCCGCGACCAGGTCGTCCAGGCGCGCGCCGATCGTGGCCCGCTCCGCCTCACCCTCGCCTGCGGCGACCAACTGCTCACGGGCCCGGTCCAGGTCGGTCACCGCCGGGACCACGCCATCGACGGACTGAGTCGGTACCTGGAGCAACCCCGCCACGGCCCCCGTCGCGGCGGGCGGCGGCACCTCCCCGGGCGCCAGCATGCGCACCCGCTCGACATCCGACCCGGCGGTGACCCCCGCCACCGGCTCGGACGCGGGCACCAGGAGACCGGCGGACCACGGCGGGAGCGCCACCGGCTGGTCGGCCGGCCCGGTTCCCGCGCCGACCTTCCGGACGGTGCGCCACCGCACCAGGTCCCGCAGCTCGGGGTGCCGGGCCAGGAACCCGATCACCGTGTCCCACAGCAGCTCGGGCCGCGGGTGCCGGGCGACCCTCGCCGCCACCTCGCTCAGCGCCAGCTTCCCGTTCTGGTACACCAGTTCACGGATCAGCGTGTTGATGATGCGACGGGCCGCCAGCAGCGTCGCCGCGCGGTCGGGCACCTCGGGCAGCTGGGCGCCCGCCACCGCCGACGGCCTCGGCGGCACCCAGGTGTTCCCGACCCCGATCTCGAACACGCCCCGCTCGACCACGGGAAGCGCACCGGGGCCGCTGAGCCCCAGGCCGTGCGCCAGGTCCGCCCAGATGTTGACACCGGTCCCGCTCAGGTGGAGGACCGCGTTCTTCTCGTTCTCCTCCGTGTGGTTCTGGACCCAGACCGGGGGCCCCGCCACCACCTCCGCCTGCTGGAAGTTGGCCTCGGTGTTGTCCTCCTGCCCCCGGGGCCGGAAGTACTCCCCGCGGAAGGTGTTCTGGTGCGAGCTGCGCTGGTAGTTGCTTCGCAGCACCCTGAGGTGCTCCTGCACGGCCGTGTTCCCGGCCGGGGCGATCAGCACCGCGTTCGCCAGGCCGCCCCTGGCGGTCGTGCCGTTCCTGGCGCCCGGCGCATCCGCCAGACTGGCCGTGGCGACGGCGAAGTGCCGCTTGGAGTCGGCGATCCTCCTGACCTCGGGAACGGGGTTCTTCAACAGCCGGTTGTCGCCGTCGGTGTAGACCCCGCCGAACCGGTCCAGGACCTCCAGCCGCAGGATGTCGCTCGCCGAGGCGTACCCCTGCCCCAACCCCTTGGCGGTCTCCATCTTGTAGGCCGCTTCGAGGCTCATCGGCGCCTCGGCCGAGAAGACCTCGTCGACGTTGACCAGCACCACGTTCCGGTGCGTCCGGCTCCTCGCCCACGCCACCATCGCCCGTACGGTGGCGAGTTCGGGCGTGTCATCGCCCGTCCCAGCGGCCGCCGCGGCCTCGGCGACCCGCGCACGGGTGACGTCCGTCCAGATCACATGGGTGAACTCCCGGCCGAGACCGTCGGCCGATTCCTGCACGTTCGCCATGAAGGGGCCGGTGTGCGCATTGCCCGCCGACAACGGACCGCCCAGCCAGATCGAGTGCACCAGCTGCGGAATGCGCACCCGCTTCGGCAGGTGCATCGACCCCGACCTGCGCCGCACCGTCTGGAGCGCCCCGGACTCGATGACGGACTCCGGGTCCTGGCCCAGGGCCTTCGGGGCGAGCCCCTCGGCCGTCGGCGTCGCCGCCTCGCTCGCCAGGTCCAGCGCCCGGAAGAACGCCGTCCGGGACTCCGACTTCAACTGGTTGTAGCCGTACCCCTGGAGGAACTCCGGGGCGGGCGGGACCACCCGGTCGCCGAACAGGTCCGGCCCCAGCATGGCCTCCAGCGGATCCGCAGGCGCCGCCGGCGCCTGCGGGCCGCCGGGCATCAGGCTGACCAGCTCGTCGATCAACTCCTGGGCCGTGAAGGGCGGTTCCGGTGCCTGCGCCTGCGCCTGCGCCTGGGCCGACCCTTCTCCCTGATTCTCGGGGAGCTGGGGCTGCTCCTCCACGACGTCCGTCGTCGCGACGTCCGTCGAGCTCTGGGACGGCACCTGGGGAGCCGTGCCACGCGACACCGGGCCCGCCTCGGAAGCGCCCACCGACTCGTCCGAGGCTGAAACAGCCCCAACGCCGTTCGGGGTGAAGCGGATCCAGGCACCCGGCGTACCGTCGGCGGCCGGATACATCAGGAACCCGGCGTCCGCATCCAAGTCGGTCGACAGCGCCGCGATCTTCCCCGTCGGTGCCCACACCACCCGGCCGGTAGCGTTCGCCACCTCCTGCGCCAACGACGGCCCACCGTCCGAGGCCGGCAGCGCCGCGTCACATGCGGCCAGCACGATCTCGTCACCCGCCGCCAGTTGCTGGACACTCGGCCGGCGCCGCAGCGTCCGGGCCAGCCCGGTAGCAGTGACCTTCACCGTACCGACCGGGCCGGACAGCGGCAGGACCGCGAAGTCCCGGTTCCCGTGCACCAACGCGAGGTAACGCCGCCCACCCGTTCCCCACGGCACCTTCCGGTACCCGGTGACCTCCTGGCCCTGCCCGTCGACCTCCAGCAGCCAACGCCGCCCCAGGTCGAAACTCCTCAACACCTCACGCCGCTGCGTGAGTTCGTCCTCCGTGTGGAACGCCCGACCCTGCGGAAGGCCCGTCCCCGGTGCCACGATGGTCAAGCTCTGGATGTCACCGAGGCGCACACTGCCGCCACCGACCAGCGGCAGCTCCAGCTCCGCGTCCCACAACTCGGCCGGCTCGACCGTGTCCGGCACCAGGCCGACGGACTGGTCCGCCACCGGACGGCGCCCGAACAGGTTCTTCCAGCGCGACGGAGCCTGGACCGGGGGCCTGACCTTGACCCACAGGGCGTCGAGGCTCCCCTCCAGATCACGCAGGGCCCCGAGCGCGACGGCCAACTGCTCCTGCTCCTGCGGCAGCAGGCGCTCCAGCCCGTTCAGCGGCCCGGCCGCCGTCACCGTCGCGACCTTGTCCTGCTCACCCCCGTACGCCCGGTGCAGCCGCTGCCGCAGACTCAGGGCCAACCTGTAGGCGTCCACCAGCCTCTGGCCGAGCGCCGCCGGCAGCACCCGCGCCGTGATCAGCTCCTCCAGCCGCTCGCCGGTGCTGAGCCGCCACTCCGTCTCCGGCTTCGCCACCGCCCGGTAAGCGGCATAGAGGTGCCGCGTGGCGACCGTCAACTGCCGCATGAAGTCGGCCTTGACGTCGACGGTGTTCGCCTGCGCCAGCGTCTCCGGACGCCGGAGACGGTCGAACGCCTCCCGCAGGGCGATCCACTCCACCTCGGGGTCGAGGCGCCGGCCCCGCTCCTCCGTGAACGTCCGGAAGAGCTCCCGCTGGCCCTCCCGCGACGTGACGGCCGCGAGGGCACCGGGCAGCTGCGCCAGCTCGATCAGCCGCGTGTCGTGCATGACACCGTGTGTGGGCCCCGGCTCACCTCCCGGACCGGCGAGCGCGAACTCCAGCACGGCCTCCGGGTCGAAGACCACCAGGTTGGGGTTGAACCACATGATGTCGGCCTGGAACGGCGCCGGCACCGTCCCGTTCACCGGCAGGAACGCACGAGCCAGGTCGAGCCAGCCCGCCGCCAGCTTGGTCAGCGACTCCAGCCACACCGCGTCCTGCTGGGAACCGAGCAGACCGAAGTCCAGGTCGGCGGCCGGCGTCAGGTCGGTACGGCCGTAACCGGCCACCGCCACCACCGCGTACGGCGCGGTCGCCTCACCCCGCATCGACTCACGGGCCCAGGCGACCGCGTCCGCCATGATCCCGTCGGCGAACCCGGTCAACCGCCTGGCGAGGTCACGCGGAGAGTCCCCCGCGGCCGCCACCGGCACCTCGTCCCGGATCTGCTGAGCCGCCAGGAGCACCGTCATCAACAGCGCCACCATCGGCTGCGCCCCGGGCCGCAGACCGTCCAGCAGGGCCTGGGCCAGCAGCTGGAGCACGCCCAGACGCTGCGTCTGCCCCAGGTCGGCGAAGGCCTGCTGGAAGGGCCCCATCTGCAAGGCCGTGCCGACGCCCTGCCGGTCCTCCGCGCTCGCGCCGCTCCCGTCCAAGGCCGCGACCAGCCGGTCCAGGCCCGCACCGATCGCGGCCCGCTCCCCCGCATCCGCACCCACGGCGACCAGCAGTTCACGGGCCCGGTCCAGCTCGGACTGCTCCTGAACGACGGTCTCCACCACCGTGGCGACGCCGTCGACGGACTGGGTGGGAACCTGGAGCAGCCCCGCCGCGGGTACCGTCGAGGCGGGCGGCGCCACAGTCTCGGGCGCCACCATGCGCACCCGCTCGACGCCCGCCCTGGGCTTGGCCTCCTCCACCCTGACCAGCAGGCTGTCGGACCACGGCGGGAGGACGACCGGACTGCCGGTCGGCTTCGTCGCCCCGTCAAGCTTCTGGACGGTGCGCCACTGCACCCGTTCCCGCAGCTCGGGGTGGTGCGCCAGGAAGCCGATCACCGTGTCCCAGAGCAGATCGGGCCGCGGGTGCCGGCCGACCCGCGCGGCCACCTCGCTCAGCGCCAACTTACCGCTCTGGTAGGAGAGTTCGCGGATCAATGTGTTGATGATACGGCGGGCCGCCAGCAGCGTGGCCTCGCGGTCGGGCACCTCGGGCAGCTGGACGGCCGCCGCCGGCTGCTCCCGCGGCACCCAGGTGTTCCCGGTGCCGATCTCGAAGATCTCCGAGGTGACCAGCGGGAGTGCGTCGGGGCCCTTGAGCCCCAGGCCGTGCGCCAGGTCCGCCCAGATGTTGACACCGGTCCCGCTCAGGTACAGGACCGCGTTCTTCTCCCCGTCGTCCGTGTGGCGCGTCGGCTCGCCAGGGTCCGTCTTCACCCACGTCTTCGCCTCCCGGAAGTCGGCACCGGAAATGTGCGACGGCTTCCGGGACTGGAAGTACACCCCGCGGACGGTGTTCTCGTTCGAGCGGCGCAGGTAGTTACGGCGCAGTACCTCCAGGTGCTGCCGCACGGCCCGGTGTCCGGCCGGGGCGATCAGCACCGCGTTCGCCAGGCCGCCCTTGGAGGTCCTGGTGGTCTTTGTGAACCCGGTGGTCGTACCGATCGTGCTGGTCGTGGCGCTCGGCACCGTGGTCGCGGCACTGGCCCTGGCGACGGCGAAGCCCTGCTCGGACTCGACGATCCGCCGGACCTCGGGGTCCAGGTCCTTCAACAGCCGGTTGTCGCCGTCGGTGTAGACCCCGCCGAACCGGTTCAGGACCTCCAGTCGCAGGATGTCGCTCGCCGAGGCGTACCCCTGCCCGAGACCCTTGGCGGTCTCCATCTTGTAGGCCGCCTCCAGGCCCATCGGAGCCTCGGCCGAGAACACCTCGTCGACGTTGACCAGCACCACGTTCCGGTTCGGCCGGCTCCTCGCCCACTCCACCATGGCCCACACGGTGGCGAGTTCAGCCGGGACGTCGTCCGTCCCCGCGGCCGCCGCGGCCTTGGCCTCGGCGACCCGCGCACGGGTGACGTCCGTCCAGATCACATGGGTGAACCCCTCGCCGAGACCGTCCGCCGAGTGCTGCACATTGGTCATGAAGGGACCGGTGTGCTCGTTGTCCATCGACAGCGGGCCGCCCAGCCAGATCGAGTGCACCAGCCGCGGAATGCGCACCGGCTTCGGCAGGTGAATCGGGCCCGACCTGCGCGGCATCGTCTGGGACTGGTCGGACTCGACGACCGACCCCGAGTGCAGGCCCAGGGTATCCGGGGTGAGCTCCTGGGCGGTCGGCGCGGTCTCGCGCGCCAGGTCCAGCGCCCGGAGGAACCCCACCCGGGACCGCGACTTCAACTTCCGGTAGTCGTAACCCCGGAGGAACTCCGGCGCGGCCGGGACGATCCGGTCGCCGAACACGTCCGGACCCAGCAGACCCACCGGCGCCACCGACGCCTGCGGAGCCCCGGGCATCAGGTCGATCAGCTCGTTGATCAACTCCTGTGCCGTGAAGGGCGCCTCCGGTTGCATGACGGTCGACACCTGGGCCTGGACAGACCCCGACCCCTCGCCCTGGTTCCCGGGGTGCTGGGGCTGCTGCGACCACGCGAACCCCTCCGCCGGATCCAGCTCTTCCAGGTCGTCCAGTTCCTCCAGGTCGTCCGCGTCCTCCTCGGACTCGGACTGTTCCTCCTCGGAGTCCTCGACGCCCGTCATCACGACGCCCGTCGAACTCTGCGACGGTGCCAGCGGAGCCGTGCCACGCGGCACCGGGCCCACCTCGGACACGCCCGCCGGGTGCGACTCCTCCGAGTCCTGGGAGGGATTGACACCGTTGGGCGTGAAGCGGATCCAGGCACCCGGGGTGCCGTCGGCGGCCGGGTACATCAGGAAGCCCGCGTCCGCGTCCAGGTCGGTCGACAGCGCCGCGATCCTCCCGGTCGGCGCCCACACCACCCGACCGGTAGCGTCCGCCACCTCCTGCGCCAGCGACGGCCCGCCATCCGAAGCGGGCAGCGCC
The DNA here is from genome assembly GCF_053597855.1 of Kitasatospora sp. NPDC001225. Lineage (NCBI taxonomy): Bacteria > Bacillati > Actinomycetota > Actinomycetes > Kitasatosporales > Streptomycetaceae > Kitasatospora > Kitasatospora sp. NPDC001225. Next base: position 11,612 of record NZ_JBSFJC010000057.1, on the reverse strand, counting down.
GCGTCACATGCGGCCAGCACGATCTCGTCACCCGCCGCCAACTGCTGGACACTCGGCCTGCGCCGCAAGGTCCTGGCCAGCCCGGTAGCAGTGACCTTCACCGTGCCGACCGGACCCGACAGCGGCAGGACCGCGAAGTCCCGGTTGCCGTGCAGCAGGGCGAGGTAGCGCCGACCGCCCGTCCCCCACGGCACCTTCCGGTACCCCGTGACCACACGCCCCTGCCCGTCGACCTCCAGCAGCCACCGCCGCCCCAGGTCGAAGTTCCTCAACACCTCACGCCGCTGCGCGAGTTCGTCCTCCGTATGGAACGCCCGACCCTGCGGCAGACCCGTCTCCGGCGCCACGATGGTCAAGCTCTGCACATCACCCAGCCGCACACTGCCGCCACCGACCAGCGGCAGCTCCAGATCCGCGTCCCACAACTCACCCGGCTCGACCGTGTCCGGCACCAGGCCGACGGACTGGTCCACCACCGGACGGCGCCCGAACAGGGTCTTCCAGCGCGACGGCGCCGAGGACTGAACCTTGGACCACAGGGCACCGAGGCTCCCCTGCACCTCGTGCAGCACCCCGATCGCGGCCGCCAACTGCTCCTGCTCCTGCGGCAGCAGACGCTCCAGCCCGTTCGGCGGCTCGGCCACCTGTGCCGTCGCGACCTCGTCCCGCTCACCCCCGTACGCCTGGTGCAACCGCTGCCGCAGGCTCAGGCCCAGCACATAGGCGTCCACCAGCTGTCGGCCGAGCGGCCCCGACAGCACCTTCCCCGCGATCAGCTCCTCCAGCCGCTCGCCGGTGCTGAGCCGCCACGGGGTGTCCGGCTTCGCCACGGCCCGGTACGCGGCATACAGGTGCCGCGTGGCGACGGTCAGTTGGCGCATCAAGCCGGTCTTGACGTTGACGCTGTTCACCTGCGCCAGAGTCTCCGGACGCGGGAGGCCGGCGAGCGACTCCCGCAGGGCGGCCCACTCCACCTCGGCGTCGCCGCGCCCGCTCCGCTCCTGGGCGAACCTCCGGAAGAGCTCCCGCTGGCCCTCGTGCGACGTGAAGGCGGCGAGGGCGCCGGTGAGCGGCGCCAGCTCGATCAGCCGGGTGTCGTGCATGACACCGTGCTTGGGCGTCAGCTCGTCCGCCGAAGCGGCGAGCGCGTGCTCCAGCACGGCCTCCGGGTCGAAGACCGCCAGGTTGGGGTTGAACCACATGATGTCGGCCTGGAACGGCGCCGCCGCCGACCCGTTCACCGGCAGGAACTGGCGGGCCAGGTCCAGCCAGCCGGCCGCCAGGTTGGTCAGCGACCGCAGCCAGGCCGCGTCCGCCTGGGCGCCGAGCAGACCGAAGTCCAGATCGGCGGCCGGCGTCAGGTCGGTGCGGCCGTAGCCCGCCACCGCCACCACCGCGTACGGCGCGGTGGGCTCACCCCGCATCGACTCACGGGCCCAGGCGACCGCGCCCGCGAGGATCCCGTCGGCGAACGTGGTCAACCGCCTGGCGAGATCACGCGGGGACTCCCCCTCGGCCGCCACCGGCACCTCGTCCCGGATCTGCTGAGCCGCGAGGAGCACTGTCACCAGCAGCGCCAGCATCGGCTGCGCGCCGGGCTCCAGCCCGTCCCGCAGCGCCTGCGCCAGCAGCCGGAGCACCTCCAGACGCTGCGCCTGGCCCAGCCCGGCGAACGCCTGCTGGAAGGAACCCATCTGCAAGGCCGTGCCGACACCCTGCCGGGCCTCCGCACCCGCACCGATCTCGTCCAGCGCCGCGACCAGGTCGTCCAGGCGCGCGCCGATCGCGGCCTGCTCCTCCGCCCCCGCGCCCACGGCGGCCAGCTGTTCGCGGGCCCGGTCCAGGTCGGTCACCGCCGGGACCACACCGTCGACGGCCTGGGTGGGGACCTGGAGCACCCCCGTCGCGGCGGGCGGCGGCACCTCCTCGGGCGCCAGCATGCGCACCCGCTCGACACCCCGCCCGGTCTTGATCCCCTCGACCTCCCCTGGCTCGGGCACCAGGAGGCCGGCGGACCACGGCGGGAGCGGAACCGGGGCGCCGATCGGCCTCGTCCCCGCGTCGTACTTCTGGACGGTGCGCCACTGCACCCGCGTCCGCAGCTCGGGGTGGCCGGCCAGGAAGCCGATCACCGTGTCCCACAGCAACGCGGGCTGCGGGTGCCGGGCGACCCTCGCCGCCACCTCGCTCAGAGCCAACTTGCCGTTCTGGTAGGAGAGTTCGCGGATCAGCGTGTTGATGATGTTCCGGGCCGCCAGCAGTGTCGCCGCGCGGTCGGGCGCCTCGGGCTGCTGGCCGCCCTCCGCCGGCTCCGCCTCCGCGGCCGGCTGCTCGCGCGGCACCCAGGTGTTCCCGACCCCGATCTCGAACACACCCGGCTCGACCACCGGGAGCCTGCCGGGGCCCTTGAGCCCCAGGCCGTGCGCCAGGTCCGCCCAGATGTTGATGCCGGTCCCGCTCAGGTAGAGGACCGCGTTCTTGTCCCGCTCCTCCGTGTGGCCCTGCACCCAGACGGGGTCCTCCCCCGCCATCTTGTCCGCCTCGCGGAAGTCGGTCTTGGACACGGACATCCGGTCCAGGTACTGGAAGTAGCCTCCGCGGACGGTGTTCTCGTGCGAGCTGCGCAGGTAGTTGCGGCGCAGCACCTCCAGGTGCTGCCGCACGGCGCGGTGCCCGGCCGGGGCGATCAGCACCGCGTTCGCCATGCCGGCGTTGCCGACCTTGGCGACGGCGAAGCCCTGGTCGGATTCGACGATCCGCCGAACCGCCGGGGTGGGGTCGGTCCGGAGGCGGTTGTCGCCGTCGGTGTAGATCCCGCCGAACCGGCCGAGGACCTCCAGTCGCAGGATGTCGCTCGCCGAGGCGTACCCCTGCCCGAGGCGCTTCGCCGTCTCCATCTTGTAGGCCGCTTCGAGGCCCATCGGCGCCTCGGCCGAGAAGACCTCGTCGACGTTGACCAGCACCACGTTCCCGCGCGGCCGGGTCCCCGCCCACGTCACCATCGCCCGTACGGTGGCGAGTTCGGGCGTGTCGTCGCCCGTCCCCTCGGCCGCCCTGGCCTCGGCGACCCGGGCACGGGTGACATCCGTCCAGATCACATGGGTGAACTCCTGGCCCGGACCGTCCGCCGAGTCCTGCACATTGGTCATGAACGGACCCGTGTGCTCGTTGTCCGCCGACAACGGACCACCCAGCCAGATCGAGTGCACCAGCCGCGGAATGCGCACCCACTTCCGCAGAAACCCCGAACCGGCAGTCCGCGACATCGTCCGGATCCCACTGGACTCGACGACCGACTCCGGGTGCTGGCCCAGCGTCTCCGGGGCGAGCCCCTCGGCCGTCGGCGCGGTCGCGCGCGCCAGGTCCAGCGCCCGGAAGAACGCCACCCGGGACTCCGACTTCAACTGCCGGTAGTCGTAGCCCTGGAGGAACTCCGGAGCGGGCGGAACGACCCGGTCACCGAACACGTCCGGACCCAGCAGACCCGCCGGCGCCTGGGGAACCCCGGGCATCAGGCCGACCAGCTCGTCGATCAACTCCTGCGCCGTGAACGGCGCCTCCGGCTGCGCGACGACGGGCACCTCCGGCTGAGTCGACGCCGACCCCTCCGCCGGGGAGACCTCATCGAGGGCCTGCGTGGGGACCTGGAGGAGCTTCGCCTTGGCCTCGGGCGTCAGCGCCGACCCGGTCCGGCTCCCGGACGCGGCCGACGCCGAGGTGATCGGACCCCCGCCCCCGCTCGACTCCTGCCGGAGCCGCGTCGACAGCTCGATCGCCGCCGCCAGCTCGCGGGCCTCCCGGGCCTCCATCTGCGCCCAGGTCTCGTCCGGGTTCGGAGCCCGCAGAACCGTGATCTCCTCCTCGGGCTCCTTCACGACGGCCTCGACGGGCTTGCCGGGCTTGCCGGGCTTGCCGGCCCCGACAGTCTCAACCGGCTCGACGGCCAGGCCCTTGCCCTTGCCCCCGACCGGTCCGGTCTTCGAGACCGGGGACGCCTCGGCCTCGAAGGCGACCCTCCCGCCGGGCCGCTCCGGAAGGTTCCGGGGGAACGTCGGCATGAGGCCCTGCCGAGCCAACGAGCCCACGTTGATGCCGAGTTCGCGCGCCAGCTCGTGCCAGGCCTCGGCCTCGGCGGCCACCAGGTGGGGAGCCAGGTAGCGGTCCATCGCCTCGAAGTCCGCCGGCCCCGTGTACTCGCGCATGGGCTTGCGCAGCGCGGCATCGGCCCGCTGGGTGATCCGGGCCCTGGCCTCGGCGAAGGAGATCTCCCCGATCGTCCCGGAGTTCCCACCCGACTTGTCCCGCAGGTCCTGCAACAGCTCCCGCCACCGGGCGTCCTCGGCGGCCGCCGCCTCCGCTCGCCGGCGGTCGGCCCGGGCCTCGGCCTCCGCGACCTGCGCCTTCGTCCGCTCGGACGCCTCCCGCTCGGCAGCGGCCCGCTCCCGCCGCTCCGCGGCCAGCTCCGCCCGCCGCTCCGCCTGCTTCTCCGCCGCCTGGCGCGCCTCCTCGGCACGCTGCTCCGTCAGCTTCCTGGTCTCCGGGTCCTGCCGCTTGTGCTCCAGCCAGCGGTCCATGACCTCCGCGTGCTTCTGCGCCGTCAGCCGGGCCTCCTCGCCCCGCGCCTCCGGCGAAGGCTTCTCCGGCACCCGGGGCCGGGCAGCCGATCCGGCGCCGGGCTTCTCCACCGCCGCCGCGTCGGCCTCGGCCTTGGGCGTCACCCAAGCCTTCCCCGCGGCCTCCCGCTTCGTCGCGGCCTCCCGCATCTCCGAAGAAGCCGCCGACTCCGACGGCGACTTGACCCGCTCCGACGAACCCGAACCCCCCACCGCCGCACCGGACTTCTTCGACGCCCCAGCAGGCTCCTCACCC
>NZ_JBSFJC010000057.1:0-6644 GCF_053597855.1 Kitasatospora sp. NPDC001225 | reverse complement strand
GCCGCCGACTCCGACGGCGACTTGACCCGCTCCGACGAACCCGAACCCCCCACCGCCGCACCGGACTTCTTCGACGCCCCAGCAGGCTCCTCACCCTTGGGCGTCACCCAATCCTTCCCGGCGGCCTCCCGCTTCGCCGCGGCCTCCCGCTTGTCCGTCAACTCCGCCGACTCCGACGGCGACTTGACCCGCTCCGACGAACCCGAACCCCCCACCGCCGCACCGGACTTCTTCGACGCCCCAGCAGGCTCCTCACCCTTGGGCGTCACCCAATCCTTCCCGGCGGCCTCCCGCCTCGCCGCGGCCTCCCGCTTGTCCGTCAACTCCGCCGACTCCGACGGCGACTTGACCCGCTCCGACGAACCCGAACCCCCCACCGCCGCACCGGACTTCTTCGACGCCCCAGCAGGCTCCTCACCCTTGGGCGTCACCCAATCCTTCCCCGCAGCCTCCCGCCTCGCCGCGGCCTCCCGCTTGTCCGTCAACTCCGCCGACTCCGACGGCGACTTGACCCGCTCCGACGAACCCGAACCCTCCACCCCCACACCGGACTTCACCTTCGCCCCCGCGTTGCCGGCCTCGGACCCCGCACCCGCCTTCGCCGCTGCCGCCGCATCGGCCTCGGCCTTGGCCTTGGCGATCCGGGCGTTCGCCGCGGTCTCCTGCTTCGCCGCCAGCTCCGACTGCGGACCCCGGCTGTTCGTCGATGTCTCCGCGTTCGGGAACTCCTGCTGGGATCCGCTCCGCGGGCCGGTTCGGTTCGACGCTCCGGCGTCCTCGGAGACCCGCGGACCCTCGCCGAGACGATCGCCCCGGCCGGAGAAGGGTTCCGTCTTGCTCACGGGCTTCTCGGTGGACGATCCGACCTTGGTCGAGCCGCCCGCCCCCGATTCGGTCGGCTTGGCCTCGGTGACGGTCTTCACATTGGAGCCGCCGGATCGCATCCCCGACTCCGAGGTGCTGCTCCTCGGCCCCGCCCCGTCCTGGGGGCCATCGGCGAGGGTCCTCACCTTCTCGGGACCGAACGGCCGCACGGTGGGCTTCTTCGGCGCCGAGCCCTCGGACTTCGTCGTCGTCCCCTCCTGCCGGCCGTTCTGCCGCGTCTGGTCCGGGGTGGGCCGGTCCCCCTTGCCCGGGGCCTCGCCCGCGGAGGGCTTCTGCTTCGACCCGTCGGTGCCGCCCTCGTGCTCCCTCGGCGAGGGGGTGTCCGCGTCCCCCGACTTCTTGAGGTCGTCCATGGTCGTCGACCTGCGATCAGCCGAATCCCGGGACACCCACCTCTCACCGGGCTTGCCGTCCAACGTGGACCCGGTGCCCCGGTCGACCAGCGGCTTCTCCTTCGGCGACCCGCCCTTCACCGGACCATCCGCCGGCAGGTCGTTCACGGTCATCGACCTGCGATCAGCCGAATCCCGGGACACCCACTTCTCACCGGGCTTCCCGTCCAACGTGGACCCGGAACCCCGGTCGACCAGCGGCTTCTCCTTCGGCGACCCGCCCTTCACCGGACCATCCGCCGGCAGGTCGTTCACGGTCATCGACCTGCGATCAGCCGAATCCCGGGACACCCACTTCTCACCGGGCTTCCCGTCCAACGTGGACCCGGAACCCCGGTCGACCAGCGGCTTCTCCTTCGGCGACCCGCCCTTCACCGGACCATCCGCCGGCAGGTCGTCCATGGTCATCGACCTGCGATCAGCCGAATCCCGGGACACCCACTTCTCACCGGGCTTCCCGTCCAACGTGGACCCGGTGCCCCGGTCGACCAGCGGCTTCTCCCCCGACGATCCGCCCTTCGCCGAGCCGCCCGCCCCGTGTTCGCTCGGGAGGTCGTTGAGGGTCCTCACGTTGGAACTGCCGGGTCGCATCCCCGGTTCCGGGGCGCCACTCTTCGGCCCCGCCCCCTCCGGGGGGAGGTCGGCGATGGTCATCACCTTCCTGGCACCGAACGGCCGCGTCGAGGGCTTCTTCGACGCCGCACCCTCCGACTTCCCGGTCGTCCCCTCCTGCTGGCCGTTCTGCCGGGTCTGCTCCGAGGTCGGCCGGTCCCCCTTGCCCGGGGCCGTGCTCTCGGAGGTGGTCTGCTTCGTCCCGTTGGTGCTGCCCTCGTGCTCCCGCGCCGAGGAGGCGGTCGACTGCCGGTTGCTGTTCTCCGGTGCCTGGGGCTCCAGTTCCCTCGGCAGGGGCTTCTGCCCCCCGGTCGACTGGTTGGTCCGCTCGTTGCCCTTGGGTGCGGAACCGGAGGAGCCGCCGGACTTTCCGTTGTCCCGCATCGGCTCCAGCGGGGTGTCGCGGGGGGTGGTGCCGCCTCCGGTGGCGGTCCGCTGGTTGTTCGTGGGCGCCTCCGCGCCCTCCTTGAGGGGCTGCTTCACGCCCTCGGGCCGGTTGTTGTTGCCGCCGGGGAGGCCGTCGTGGTTTCCGGGGGTCTTCGCGGAGAGCGAGTTGCGGTCCGTGGCCACAACGGCGTTGTCGCCCTCGACGCGGGCGGAGGCCGAGGACGGCCGGCCGTTGGCGCCGACGTCGCTGCCGGGCCGCGTTCCGCCGGGCTGCCGGTCGAAGGAGGCCTTGTAGGTCTGGTTGTCGACGGGCGTCTCGGACTGCGAGTGGCCGGGGGTCTGCTCGTTCGGGCCGGGCCGGGTGACGTTGCCGGTGCCGTTGCCGTTGCCGGTGCCGCGCGAACCGCCGTTCCCGCCCGTCTCGTTGACGGAGCGCGAGGTGGCGTCGGGCAGCGAGCCGTCCTTGCCGCCCAGCGGCCCGTGCGTCTCCTGGCCGCCGATCTGGCCGCCGGTGCTCTTCGGCGGGGCGACGTTGCCGATCCCGCCCGCCCCGGGCTCGTGCACTCCGGTCCCGGGCTTCACCTGACCGCCGGGGGTCGGCTGGTGGGTTCCCGACGGGTTGAGCTGGCCGGGCTCCCGGGTCACCGGCTCGGGGCCCCGGCCGGGCGTCGTGGTCCTGGGCGGGCCGGGCGGGGTGCTGCCGGGGGCCTCGTGGGGGATCCCGGTCTTGGGGGGCTCCACCCCGCCGGGGGCGACGGGCGAGCGTCCCGGCGGCACGCTGCCCGGTTCGGCGCCCAGCGGCTTGCCGCCGCCCGGGAACAGCTCCGGCGGCGGGACCTTGCCGATGCCGCCCGGGGTGACTCCGCCGATGTGCCCCGGCCCTTCCGGAAGCGGCACGGAGCCGCGCCCCGGCAGCGGGACGTGCTCGGTGACCGGGGGCTTCACACCCGGCGGGTCGACCTTCGGCGGGGTCACGCCCTTGCCCCCGACCCCCTTGGGGCCGCCGCCGATCCCGACCTCCTTCGGTCCGCGCAGACCGGCCAGTCCCCCGAGGCCGCCGAAGACGGCCCCGAAGCCCATGCTCATGCCCTCGGCGGCCCAGTCGATCTCGAACGGGACGTCGTAGATCTTGTCGGCGATCAGCTGGGCCAGCAGGTCGGTGCCCAGCTGGAGCAGGCCGCCGGCCACGGCGCCGCCGATGAAGGCGCCGATGTTGAGGATGGTCTGCAGGCTCTCGCCGATCGTCCTCAGGATGTTGGTGATGAGGGTGATGAGGCCTTCGAGGAGCGGCGCGATCAGCCTGGCCAGCAGGCCCAGGCCGAAGGGGAGGACGAACCCGAGGATGGTGGCGATGATGCTGGCCAGCCCGGCCGCGTTGGCGGCCTTCTGCTCGGCGGCCATGATCTTCTCCAGCGCCCGGCCGTAGTCGTTGATGGCGTCGCCGATCTTCCAGCAGGTGGTGACCGCCGGGTCGAGCACGCTGTTGCCGACGAGGTTCCAGGCGTCGTGCGCGGCCACCATGCCGTCACCGGTCCACTGGAACTTGTCCATGGCCATGCTGGTGCCGTACCGGGCCGCGTACACCGTGTTGCCCAGCTCGATCCACTGGTTGCCCAGGGCGTAGATGTCGCTGATGCTGAAGCCGTTGTCGGCCATCGGGGATCCACCTCGAAGCAACTGCCGCGGAGAGCGCGGGCGGGAAGGTACGAACGGGCCGGGGGCTGCGAGAGCCCCCGGCCCGGTGGGAGGAGCCCGGCTGGTCAGGCCGGCTCCTCCTCGCGGAGCGCGACCTGGAGCAGCCTGGCCGGTCCGGAGCGCCGGACGAGGACGCCGCGGCCCGGGGGGCGCTGGGCCGCGCGCTGGTCGCCCAGCAGGACGCCCTCGCGCGGGTCGCCGGAGAGGATCAGGCCGCCGGTGCCGAGGTCCTTGAGCCGGGAGAGCAGCGGGTCGGACATCAGCGGGCGTCCGACACCGGCCACCCGGCGGGCCAGCACCACGTGCAGGCCGATCTCACGGGCCTGGGTGACGTAGTCGGCGAGCCTGGCCAGCGGGGACTGGTGGCCGACCGCGACCAGGTCGTAGTCGTCCACCACCACGTACAGTTCGGGACCGTCCCACCAGTCCCGGGCGCGGAGCTGGGCGGCCGTGATGCCGGGCGGCGGCATCCGCTCGGCCAGCTTGGCGACCAGCTGGTCGACGTAGGCCTCGGCGGCGGCCGCGTCGCCCGCGTAGGCGCCGATGTAGTCCTCCGGCACCGCGTCCAGCAGGCTGCGCCGGTAGTCGATCACCATGAACCGGGACTCCCAGGCGGTGCTCCGGGCGGCCGTGGCGGCCATCCAGGTGCGCAGGAAGGCGGACTTGCCGCTGCCGGCGTCGCCGAACACCAGGAAGTGCGGGTCGCCCGGCCCCATCGCCAGGCCGACCGGCGCCAGGTCGCGCTCGCCGACGCCGATCGGCACCTCGTCCGCGGCGAAGCCGGCCGTCCCCGCGGGGTCGAGGTCCTCGAGCAGCACCCGGTCGGGCAGCATCAGCACCGGCGGGGCACCGGCGCCCGGCCAGGAGGCGGCGATCTTGCCGAGCGCGTCCTCCTGGGCCTCGGCCAGGCCGTCGGTGCCCTCGCGGCCGTCCAGCCGGGGCAGCACGGCCTGGTACAGCACGCCGGGCGACACGATGCCGCGGCCCTGGATGTTGGGGACCTGCCGGCTCGCCTGGCGGCTGACCTCCGACTCGGTGGGCTCGTTCAGCCGCAGCTCCAGGCGCCCGGAGAAGCTGTCGCGCAGGTTCGGCCGGATGTCGGCCCAGCGGTTGGCGGTGACGATCACGTGCACGCCCACGCCCAGGCCGCGGGAGGCGATGTCCAGCACCGAGGCCTCGGCGCCCTCCAGTTCGGTGCGGATCGCGCCCCAGTTGTCCAGCAGCAGGAAGACGTCGGCGGCCCGGGTCCCGGCCGGCAGCCGGTCGGCCTTGCGCAGCGCCCGGAAGGCCGCCACCGAGTCGATGCCCAGCTCCCCGAAGAGCTGCTCGCGGGCGGCGACCAGGAGGCCGAGCTCGGCCAGCACCCGGCGGGCCCGCTGCTCGTCGCGGCGCCCGGCCACGGCGCCCACGTGCGGGGCGGCCTCCAGTGGGCCGAGGCTGCCGCCGCCGTAGTCCAGTCCGTAGAACTGCACCTCGTCGGGGGTGTGGGTGAGCATCGCGGACAGCACCGTGGTGCGCAGCAGGGTGCTCTTGCCGGTCTGCGGCGCGCCCACCAGGGCGAGGTTGCCGTGGACGCGTTCGAAGTCGAACTGGAGCGGCAGCTGCTGCTGCTGGAGGGGCAGGTCGAGCACGCCGACGGGGAAGGCGAGCCGGCCGGTGCCGGGCCACAGGCCGGCCTGGCGGCCGCGCCCCGGCTGCTCGGAGACCGGGCCGATCAGGCTGTCCAGCGGGATCGCGGCGGGCAGCGGGGCGAGCCAGACCTGGTGCACGGACTGCCCGAACCGGCAGACCTGGTCGACCGCCACCTCCATCTCGGTGGGGCCGGCGGGCAGGGCCGGCGGCTGGGACTCGGCGGGCTCCTCGGGCTCCTCCTGCGGCGCGGTGCGCAGTTCGAAGGGCACGACCGGGAGGCCGGCCGCGGCGCCGTCCTCGCCCGCGCCGGGCTCCTGGTACGGGCCGGAGATGTGGGCGACCCGGAAGCGCTGGTAGACCGACTCGTCCACCTTGAGGTAGGCGGAGCCGGGGATCGGGGGCAGCTGGTAGGCGTCGGGGGTGCCGATCACCGCGCGGCTCTCGGCGGCGCTGAAGGTGCGCAGGCAGACGCGGTACGACAGGTGCGACTCCAGGCCGCGCAGCCGGCCCTCCTCCAGCCGCTGGGTGGCCAGCAGCAGGTGCATGCCCAGGCTGCGGCCGACCCGGCCGATCTGGACGAACAGATCGATGAAGTCGGAGCGCTGGGAGAGCAGTTCGCCGAACTCGTCGACCACGATCAGCAGGTAGGGCAGCGGCTCCAGCGGCTTGCCGTCCACGTCGCACTGCCCGGCCGCCTGGCGCAGCTGGTACTCGCGCAGCGAGTCGACGTTCCCGGCCGCGCGCAGCAGCCGCTGCCGGCGCTGCTGTTCGCCCTGGAGGGCGGCGCGGACCCGGTCCACCAGGGAGAGGTCGTCGGCGAGGTTGGTGATCAGGCCGGCCACGTGCGGCAGTCCGGTGACGCCAGCGAAGGTGGCGCCGCCCTTGAAGTCGACCAGCACCAGGCTGAGCAGCTCCGGGGAGTGGGTCATCGCCAGCCCGGTGACCATGGTGCGCAGCAGTTCGCTCTTGCCGGAGCCGGTGGCCCCGACGATCAGGCCGTGCGGGCCCATGCCGCCCTGGGCGGACTCCTTGAGGTCGAGC
>NZ_JBSFJC010000056.1:0-56791 GCF_053597855.1 Kitasatospora sp. NPDC001225 | reverse complement strand
GCCCCGGACGAGGTCATTCCTCGTCCGGGGCCGCCCGCGTGCGGTGCGAGGGTCCGTCAGGCCCCTCGGTCAGTCGGTGGTGCGGGTCTCAGCAGGGGCCGTTGTCGGTCCAGACGCCCCACTGGCCGCTCTGGCTCGGGTCGTCGCCCTTGGTCCACCACTTGTTGGTGTAGTAGTGGCCCTTCCACGAGACCTTGGTGCCGCCGGCCGCGTAGGTGGTGTTCGCGTCCCAGCTCGGGGCGGCCGGGCAGGAGGCCGGCGTGGTCGGGGTGCCGGTCGGGGTCCCGGTCGGCGTGCCCGTGGGGGTCCCGGTCGGGGTGCCGGTCGGCGTGCCGGTGGGGGTGCCGGTCGAGGTCGGGGTCGGCGTGCCGGTCGGCGGGGCCGGGCAGGCGGACGCGGAGCCGTTGGTGGCGCTCACCATCTTGTCGAACAGGGCGGTCTTGGTGCCCAGGTCGTACAGCGAGAAGGCGAAGGCGCCGCCGAGGCCGTTGCAGTGCGCGTAGTCGAGCTTGGCCTGGATCGACTTGGCGTCCTCACCGCTCCAGAAGGTGTTGCCGTCGTAGAAGTACGTGGCCTGGGCCGCGTCGTCCCAGAAGGTCTTGGACGGGTTGTCGACGAAGCCCGCGAGCTCCTTGAACATCTGGATGCCGGGGACGTTGCCGGACATCGCCGCGCCGGCCGCCGGCTGGGTGGCGGGCTGGTACAGGCCGTGCTTGCCGTTGTCCTTCACGCCGGTCCAGCCGCGGTAGTAGAACGGCACACCCATGTTGATCTTGTTGGCGGGGAAGCCGCCGGGGATGCCGTACTCCTTGTCGCCGACCGTCCACGCCTTGATGGCGTTGTCGATGGAGTACTTGCCGTTGCCCGGCTTGGCCGGGGTCGACGGGTCGTCCGGGGTCGAGTAGAGCGCGGCCTGGTGGTTGGTCGGCCCCTGGGCGTCCCAGCCGCCGTGCATGTCGTAGGTCATGACGTCGAGGAAGGTCAGGTACTGAGCGATCTTGTCGGTCTCGACGTTCATGATCTTGTCCTGGCCGGCGCCGACCGCCGCCGCCAGGGCGTAGGTCTTCTTGTCGGCCGCGCCCTGCGCGTCCAGCTGGGTGCGGAACTCCTTCAGCAGCGCGGTGAAGTTCTGCTTGTCCGCGGGGCTGGAGATGTTGCCGGTGTGGCCGCCGCCGCCCGGGTACTCCCAGTCGATGTCGATGCCGTCGAAGACGCCGGCCGCCGAGCCCGGGCCGCCGAAGCCGGCGTCGGCGGGCAGGTTGCCCTTGATGAACATGTCGATGCAGGACGACACCAGGTGCTTGCGCGAGGCGTCCGTGGCGGAGGCCGGCGAGAAGTACTTGGAGTAGGTCCAACCGCCCAGCGAGAGCAGGACCTTGAGGTTCGGGTTCTTCGCCTTCAGCTTCTTCAGCTGGTTGAAGTTGCCCGCGATCGGCTGGTTCCAGACGTCGCCGACGCCGTCGACCGAGATGTCCGCGCCGAAGCTCTTCTGGTAGTCGGCGAACGCGTCGGCGGCGCCGTCACCCGCGTTGGGGTTGTTGTCGTTCGTGTCCGCGGCCTTGGTGGCCTCGAAACACCCCAGGTCGGTCGGGTGGATGTTGGCGAAGTCGTAGATCAGGTAGTCCAGCTTCCCGGCGACGCCGGTGTCCTGGATCGTCTTGGGGTAGTACGCGTTCGCGTAGACCGACCACTGGTCGTAGTAGGCGACCTTGATGCCGCCACTGGTGGCGGGCGCGCCGGTGGAGTTGGTGGTCGCGGCGTTGGCCGCGGCACCGCCGGTCAGCGCGAGACCGGCGCCGAGCAGCAGGGAGGCGGTGGTGCCGGCCGCGATGGCGGCCAGGCTCTTGGGACGGCGTCGGCGGCCGCCCTGCGGAGCCGGGGTCCCGGCCCTTTCAATGCGTGAGCGCAGCATGGGTGCGTGACTCCTGGTTGTGGGGGTACCCGCCGTCCCGGGGGCGCGCGTCCGGGGTGGGGCCGGACGACCGGGACATGACAGGCATGGGTGGGGAATCGAGCGGATCAGACCATGACGGACTACCGGGATGTGCCGAACCGGCGCCGGCAGCACGAGGCCGCCGACGCCGGTTCAGGGGCTCCCTGCACCTGGGCAATAAAAATGGACTAGACCAACTCGCCCGTCAAGGGGTGCTGTTGGGCCTTGAGCCCCGCTTAAGGTTCCGCACCCGCGCTGAGCTGGGCGGCCGGGTCCCGACTCAATAGCGGACGGCGTTGGCCACCTCGGCCTTGACCGTGCCGGACAGGTCCCGGTTGGCGTGCCCGGTGGCCTGGGCACTCTGCCCGGCGGCCACGTCCTGGACGGTCACCGCGGTCGCGTCCAGCACCTTGCCGGACTCGTCCGTGAAGTCCAGCTGGATCACGTACCGGTACGACTGCTGCCCGTGGTTGGTGACGGTCAGCGACACCTGCGGCTTGCCGTCCGAACCGGTGCTCACCGCCCCGACCGCGACGTCCCCCTTGGCGTCCAGCCCGCCCTTGATCCCGGCGACGGCCGAGGAGGCCGCCGACACCGCCGCCGAGGCCTGCGCCTCCGCCGAGGCGATCGCCGCACCCGCCCCGCCGGCCACCGAGGCCAGCGCCGAGGCGGCGGAGGCGGCGGCGCTCGCACCCCGCACCACCGCGGCCGCCGCCCCGGAGGCCACACTGCTCGCACTCTGGCCGGAGGAGCAGCCCGCGAGCACCGCCGCGCCGACCACCGCGGCGACCAACACCCCTGCCACCGCCCGCCGTTGGCGGCGCAGCGGCGGTGCGTCCAGGTCCTGGGCGGTGGCCCTCGGCGGGGTACAGGCCCTCGCGCGGGTGAGCGGCTGGCGGTCCATGCGGTCCCTCGTTTCCGGTCGGCGCCGGGCTGCCCGGCACACCTCCCGGCCCACCCTCCGAGGGCGGGCGGGCCTCCGCCAGCAGGGCTGCTGCCTCCGGGTGAACCGGCCTGCGGGACCCGCCCCCGCGAGGGGCCCTACGAGAGCCCCGAGCCCTCCTGCTCGTCCGCCTCCACCGCGGCCCGCTCCTCGCGCAGCCGCACCTGGTGCCGGCGCCGGGCGACCGCGCCGTACGCCCCGGCGGCACTCGCCACGAAGGCCACCAGCCCGACCCACGGCCGGTCGAAGACGTGGCCGGTCAGGTGGTCCAGCGAGTACCGGCCGGCACCGGCCAGGCCGATCGCCAGCCCGGTCGCGCCGAGGAAGGCCGGGTACTCGTAGCCGCCGGACATCGCGAAGAAGCCGGCCGGGGCGTGCACCGACACCGCGCCCGCCATCGTCCCGGCCACCACCGCGCCGGCCGCCGGGGTGGCCAGCCCGGCCACCAGCAGCGCCCCGCCGCCCGCCTCGCCGAGGCCGGCCGCGAGCGCGCTCTCCCGGGCCGGGTGGAAGCCCATGTGCTCCATGGCCTGGGTGGTGCCCTCCAGGCCGCCGCCCCCGAACCAGCCGAACAGCTTCTGGGTGCCGTGCGCGATCAGCACCCCGCCGACCGCGCCGCGCAGGGCCAGCAGGCCCAGGTCCTTACGGTTCAGGCACATGTCGCATCCTCGCTTCCGCGGCGGGCTGGTCCCGCTCGCTGGCAGTCCTGCCTCCATAGCAACCGAGAGCGCCCGTCCCTTCGAGCCGGGACCGCCATCCGGGCGAATTCGCCCCTGACCAGGAATGGAACGGCCGCCGGGGAGATTCACGCCACGCCCGGCCGCGGGGCGTGGCGCCCCGGCCGCCCGGGGCCGCGCGGTCATGCTGGGCCCATGTTCGTCTTCAACCTGGGCAGCGCCTTCATCACCTTCTTCGCCGTGGTCGGTCCGCCGAAGACCCTGCTGGCCTTCGCCCGGCTGGCCGGGACCAGGAGCAACCTGGAGCTGCGGCGGCTGGCGGCGCTGAGCACGGCCATCTCGGCGGTGATCGGCCTGGTGCTCGGCTTCGGGGCCGACGAGCTGACCACCCTGTTCCACATCAGCGACCAGTCGCTGCAGCTCGCGGGCGGGGCGATCTTCTTCGTGTACGCCGTCGCACTGGTCTTCGGCGTCCACCTCGGCTCGGACGGCGAGGAGGACGAGCACCTCGCGAACCCGCTGGTGGACGGCATCCGCGAACTGCTGCTGCCGTACATCGCCAGCCCGCTCGCCATCACGGCCGTCCTGGTCGCCTCGCTCAACCAGGACAACTGGGGCTGGAAGGCCGCCGTCTCCGGGGCGTACGTGGCCGTCGCGGTGATCAACTACCTCTGCGTGGCGGTGCTCGCCCCGCTGATGCGGCGCACCCACCGCACCTCGCTGGAGGTGCTGTCCCGGCTGCTCGGGCTGCTGCTGGCGGCGGTCGGCGTCGAGCTGTTCCTGGAGGGCCTGGCCGGGCTCGGGGTGCACCTGCCGACGGGGCACTGAACCCGGCCAGACCCTCAGCCCCCTCCCCCTGCTGAGCCCCCGCTCAGCCCGCCGCGAGCCGGGACAGCACCCCGCCGATCCGCTCGCGCACCAGCGGGTCGGCGACCAGCCCGTCCGGGCCGACCGCGCCGCGCTCCAGCGGCAGCCGGACGCAGGCCTCGTCCAGCACCGCCGCACCGGTGTAGCCGAGGACGGTGCGCAGGGTGGCCTCGGCCCCCAGGCCGCGGCCCGGGCCGGCGGCGTTGATCCAGCCGGTCGGCTTGTCCGAGATCTCGACCCCGCCGACCGTCCAATCCAGCAGGTTCTTGAACGCGCCCGGCAGCGTCCCGGCGTACTCAGGGGTGCAGACCAGCAGCGCGTCGGCCGCCCCGATCGCGGCCCGCAGCCCGGCCACCGGCTCCGGCAGCGGGTCGGTGTCGTGGTCCGGGTTGAAGTGCGGCAGCCCGGCCAGGCCCTCGTAGTAGGCGGCCCGCAGGCCCGGGGTGGCGGCCGCCACCGCGGCCGCGGTGCGCAGCACCGTCTCGTTGGTGGAACCGGCCCGCAGGCTCCCGGGCAGCAGCAGGATGTGGCGCTCGTTCGGCATGCCGGGCAACCTACCCCTTGACGTCCGCGTCAGGGCCGGCCGGCCACGGTGCCGCGACCCGACCGCAGCCCGACCGCGGCCCGGCGGCGCTCAGTGCGGCACCACCGGCCGCCAGGGCACCGGGCTGGAGAGGATCATCGAGCTGGACGGCTGGCCGTAGCCGCCGAGCCGGTCGCACACCGCCTCGAACTCGGCCATCGTCGACACCGCGACCAGCAGCACGCAGCACGCCCCGCCGGTGACCCGGTGCAGCTGGACCACCTCCGGCCAGGTCGGCACCTCCGGGTCGCGCAGCACGCAGCGCGGGCCGTAGCACTGGATCTGGACCAGCGCGGTGATCGGCAGCCCGGCCCGGGTGAGGTCCACGTGGGCGTGGTAGCCGCTGATCACGCCCTCGGACTCCAGCCGGCGGACCCGTTCGGCCACCGCGGGTGCGGACAGGCTCACCCGGCGGGAGAGTTCGTTGTACGAGAGCCGGGCGTCGGCCTGGAGCTCGGCGAGCAGACGGCGGTCGACGGCGTCCAAGGCGGCCTCCCGGGTGGTCGGGATCAAGGGATTTCCATTCGTAAAGCGAATCGGCGGAACGCCTCGCGAACGACAGCTCCGAAGGCGGTTGTGATGCCCGTCGACCATTCAAGCGGGGGGCACCGCCGCCGCACAATGGGCACCCGGTGGAACCCGGCAGTCCGGCTGGTCCACCGGACCGGGCGACGCGGCCCGGAGGATCTGGAGGGATCGGGATGGGGCACGACACGGTGGAGACGCCCAACCTGTCGTTCGGCCGGGGCGGAGCGCCCGGCCGGGGCACCCCGTACGCCGAGTACGTACGCCTGGAGGAACTGCACGGCCTGCAGCACCCGCGCAGCAAGGAGCCGGCCGAGCTGTCGTTCATCGTCACCACCCAGGTGATGGAGCTGCTGTTCGACCTGCTGCGGCACGAGTGGACGCTCGCCCGGCAGGCGCTGCGCGAGGACGACCTGGCCGCCGCCCTGGCCGCGCTGCGCCGGGGCACCCACGTCCAGGACGTGCTGGTGGAGTCCTGGGACCTGCTGGCCACCATGACCCCGCACGAGTTCAACTCCTTCCGCTCGCTGTTCGGCGAGGCCTCCGGCTTCCAGTCCGCCGCCTTCCTGCGGCTGGAGTTCCTGCTCGGCAACAAGAACGCCGCGCTGCTGGCGATGTACGACGGGATGCCCGACACCCGGGCCGAGCTGACCGAGGCACTGCGCTCCCCCGGCCTTTACGACGAGGCGCTGGCGCTGCTGGCGCGCCGCGGCCTGGCCCCGCACCCGGCCCCCTCCGAGCAGCGCTACCAGCCGTCCGCGGAGGTCGAGGCGGCCTGGCGGCGGGTGTACACGGAGCCGGAGCTCGCCGCGCTCCGGCCGCTCGGCGAGGCCCTGCTGGACGTGGCCGAACGGGTCACCCGGTGGCGCCAGCGCCACCTCTCGGCGGTCAAGCGGACCATGGGCGGCAAGCCCGGCTCGGGCGGCTCCAGCGGGCTGACCTGGCTGCGCAAGTCGGCCGAGCAGGACGTCTTCCCGGAGCTGTGGACGATCCGGGACGGGCTGTGACGGGCACAACGGGTACGGAACGGGACGGGCAGAGGATGACGAGGGAGGGACGGGCAATGACCACGCGCGAGGACTGCGCGGCGCTGGACGCCGCCGACCCGCTGGCGGCGTTCCGCAAGGAGTTCGCCCTGCCGGACGGGGTGGTCTACCTGGACGGCAACTCGCTGGGCGCGCTGCCGGCGCGCACGCCCGAGCGGGTGCGCCGGGTGGTCGAGGAGGAGTGGGGCCGGGAGCTGATCCGCAGCTGGAACGACGCCGGCTGGTTCGAGCAGCCGTACCGGCTGGGGCGGCGGATCGCGCCGCTGGTCGGCGCCGCTCCGGCGGAGGTGGTCGTCTGCGACACCACCTCGGTCAACCTGTTCAAGGTGCTGTCGGCCGCACTGCGGCTGCGCCCGGGCCGGCGCACGGTGCTCGGCGACGCCGAGGCCTTCCCGACCGACCTGTACATCGCCGAGGGCGTGACCGGCCTGGTCGAGGGCGCGCGCAGCGCGCTGATCCGCCCCGAGGAGCTGGACCGGCACCTGGACGGGGACGTCGCCGCGGTCGTCCTCTCGCACGTCGACTACCGCACCGGCGAGCTGCTGGACATGCCCGGGATCACCGCCCGGGTGCACGCCGCGGGCGCCCTGATGATCTGGGACGTGTGCCACTCCGTGGGCGCGCTGCCGGTCGGACTCGACGCCGCCGGCGCCGACTTCGCGATCGGCTGCACCTACAAGTACCTGAACGGCGGCCCCGGCTCGCCGGCCTTCCTGTACGTCGCCGAGCGGCACCTGGCGGCCGGCCCGCTCCAACCGCTCAGCGGCTGGTTCGGCCACGCCCGGCCGTTCGCCTTCGAGCCCGGGTACGAGCCGAGGCCGGGCATCGGCCGGTTCCTGACCAGCTCGCCCTCGCTGCTCGGCCAGGCCGCCCTCGGCGCCTCGCTGGACATCTGGGAGCGGGTCGACCTGGCGGAGGTGCGGGCGAAGAGCCTGGCACTGACCGACCTGTTCGTCTCGCTGACCGAGGACCTGGACGGCGTCGAGGTGGCGACCCCGCGCGAGCACGCCCGGCGCGGCAGCCAGGTCGCGCTGCGGCACGCCGACGGCTACCCGGTGGTGCAGGCGCTGATCGAGCGCGGGGTGATCGGCGACTTCCGCGCGCCGGACCTGATGCGCTTCGGCTTCACGCCGCTCTACCTGTCGTACACCGAGGTCTGGGACGCGGCCCGGCAGTTGGCCGAGGTGCTGGAGAGCGGCGAGTGGCGGGCGGAGCGCTTCTCCCGCCGGGGCGAGGTGACGTAGCCGGCCGGGAGGACCGGCCCCCGGAGCGGCGGCACGACCCGGGGGCCGCCGTGACGCAGCTCATGCCCGGGCCGAGTTCGACCTCCGTCGTCCTTGGGGATGCTCAAGACTGACGGACGTCACACCCTGGGGAGGCGTGCGTGAACCTCGAACTCGGCCCGCTCAAGCCCGAACCGGCCCCGCTGCTGCTGGGCCTGGCACTGCTCTTCCTGCTGATGTGGGCGCTCGGCCGCCGTCTGCTCCCGCGGATCGAACGGGTGCAGTCCGAACGCTGGGAGGCCACCGAGGGCCGCGCCGAACGCGCCGAGGCCCTGCTCGCCGAGGCCGAGGCCACCCGGGAGGCCCGGCTGCTGGAGCTGGCCGAGGCACGGCACGAGGCGGCCCGGATCCGGGAGGAGTACGCCGAGCGCGGCGCGGCGGCGATGGTCGCGGCCCGCGCGGAGGGCATCCGCGCCCGGGACGAACTGCTCACCGCCGGCCGCGCCCGGATCGCCGCCGACCGGGCCGAGGCGGCCCGCGTGCTGCGGCAGGACGTCGGCGAGCTGGCCGTCGCCCTGGCCGGCCGGGTGATCGGCGAACCGGTGCACGCCGTCGCCGCGCGACGTCGGACGGTGGAGCGCTTCTTCGAGGCGAACTAGCCTTGCCGGAGCGTCAGTTCGTCATCTCCTGGACCAGCCCGCGGTAGACCGCGTAGGCCGGCTTGGGCGTGTAGTCGTCGCGCAGCAGGCCGAAGCGCGGGAACAGCCCGGCACCCGCGCTGTCCGCGTCGCGCAGCGCGAAGAACGCGTAACCGGTGACGTGGAGTTCGGCGGCGAGCCCGGCGACCGTCCGGACCACCTCCGCCACCACCTCGGCCTGCCGCGCCTCGCTCCGCCCGGGGCCGGTGGGCCAGCCGTTCTCGCAGATCCGCAGCGGGACGTCCGGCCCGATCCCGGCCCGGGGCAGCGCGTCCCGGCGGAAGCCGGTGAGCACCGCCCGTACCGCGTCGGCGAGTTGGGACGGCTGGACGGGGCGGAAGACGTCCGGGAAGAAGTCCAGGCCGACGTAGTCCAGGGCGCGGTGGAAGCGCTCGTCGGCGAGCTCCCCGAGCTCGGTCCAGAAGGTGTCCGCGGGGTCGAAGGAGGGCACCGCGTTGAAGCCGACGGCCAGCCGGTCGAATCCGTGGGCCAGCGCCTCCTCCTTGGCCGCGACCACGCCCTCGACCAGCGCCCGGCGGACGTTCGGGATGCTGCCGTCCACGGGCGGGAGGTCCAGGTTGGGCTCCTCGCAGATCTGGAGCAGGGCGAGGCGGTGCCCCTCGGTCCGGACCGTCCGCCGGACGAAGTCCAGCCAGCCCGCCAACTCCCCGCTCCGCTCCCGGTACTGGACCACCAGGTCGAGCCGGCGGCCCTCGACGGCGTACCGCTCGGGCCGCTCGGGGGTGTGCTCGCCGCCCGGGTATGAGCGGTAGGCGCGGACCAGGAACTCCCCCGCACCGCCCTGGAGTTCGCGCAGGGCGGCGGTGATCAGGGCCGGGTCGTCGGGGCGGGCGGGGGTGATCACGCCGGTGTCGTCGCCCGCCAGCCCGCCGGGATAGATGCCGAAGGTGAAGGTCATGCCGCCACCGTAGCGGATATTTTTGGTGTCACCACAAGTTTTCAGTGACACCATGATTGGCGGATAGGATCCGGCCATGGGACTTCGCGAACTCAAGAAGCAGCAGACCCGGGATCTGCTCTCCGACACCGCCATGGGCCTGTTCGCCGAGCGCGGCTTCGACCGGGTCACGGTGGTCGAGGTGGCCCGGGCCGCCGGGGTCTCGCCGAACACGGTCTTCAACTACTTCCCGACCAAGGAGGACCTGTTCTTCGACCGCCAGGAGGAGGTGGTCGCCCACCTGGCCGAGGTGGTCCGGCACCGCCCCCCGGGCAGTTCGGCCGTGGACGCCGTCCGGGCCGACCTGCTGGCGGCCTTCGCGAGCGGCGAGCCGACGGTCGGGCTGAACCCGGGGATCGCGGCGTTCTGGCGGATCGTCGAGGACAGCGCCGCCCTGCGGGCCCGACTGCTGGAGCTCGGCGAACGGGCCGAGGCGGCGCTGGCGGCCGCCCTGGCCGAGGAATCGGGCGCCGCACCGGAGGACCCGCTCCCCCGGGTCGTGGCCGGAGCCGTCGCGGGGGCCCACCGGGCGGTGCTCGGCGAGATCCGGCGGGCCATGGTGGCCGGGGAGCCGGCCGAGGCGGTACGGACCCGGGTCGAGGCGGCGGTGCGGCACGCCTTCGGCCTGCTCGCCTCAGGCCTCGCCCACTACCCGGCCGAGCGGTAGGCGGGCGGACCGGGGGAACGCCCGCGGCGCCGGGGACGGGAACGGCGCAGGCCGCCCGGTCGGGGTCGACTCGGGCGGCCTGCGCCGCTGTCCGGCTGATCAGTTCGTCAGTTCGTCAGTTCGCCAGCCGTACGGTCCGTCAGCTGTGGCGGCCGCGGCGGCGGGCGGCCAGTACGGCCAGACCGCCGAGGCCGAGCAGGCCGACGCCCGCCAGGCCGAAGACCACCGGAGCGTTGCCCGCACCGGTGGAGGGCAGCTCACCGCCACCGGGGTGCTGGCTGGTCGGCGCCTTGGTCGGGTGGTGACTGGTCGGGCCCGGACCGGCGCTCGACGTCGTCGCACTGGCCGACGGCGAGGTCGGCGCCGGAGAGGTCGGCGCGGGGGACGTCGGGCTCGGCGAGGTCGGGGACGGGGACGTCGGCGACGGTGATGTGGGAGACGGCGAGGTCGGCGACGGAGACGTCGGGCTCGGCGAGGTCGGCGAGGTCGGCGAGGGGGACGTGGGCGAGGGGGACGGCGTCGGCGAGGTCGGCGACGGGCTGGGCGTCACGGCGCAGTCCGGCAGGTCGCCGTCGAACGGGTAGCTGTGGATCTCGTAGCCGCCGGTACCGGTGTGGACCAGGTTGCCCGCCAGGTACACCCGGCCGTTCATGCCCGGCTGGGCGATGGTCGTGGTGCCGCCCGGGTTGCCGGCCATGACCGAGCCCTGGAACTGGGCGCTGCCGAGGATCTGCGCCGAGGTCGCGGTCGGGAAGTTGTACATCAGCTTCGAGCGCATGTCGGTGGTCTGGTCCCCGGCCAGGCCGGTACCGGTGTAGGTGTTGATGATCGGACTGTCCCCGAGCATGTTCACCACGACGGTGGCGCCGGCCGGGATGTTGTTGAAGACCAGGCCGATCTGCCCGCCGGACGGCGAGGCGAGGTTCTGGGTGACGTTGAAGACCTGCTTCATGCTGGTCCCGTCACCGGTGAAGGTCGCCTGGCTCGGGGAGATGTCGACGGTGCCGGTCGCGGTGGCCCGGCCGACGCAGTCGGAGACCTCCTCGATCTGGGTCAGCACCGACTGGTAGGGCGCGGCCGCGTTCGGGTCCTGGATCGACTCGCCGGTGGGGTCGATGTTCACGGTGCCGGTGACGGAGCCCGCGTGGCGCAGGTTGCCGAAGGCCGGGCCGTGCGAGTCGCTGCCGCCGATCAGGATCGCGTTGCCGGTCAGCACGTCGACGTTGCCGCCGGTGGTCACGAAGTCGCTGCCGTTCGGCGGCACCACGCGCGAGCCGACGCCGACGACGCCCATGTTGTAGATGCCGCCGCCGTTCTTGTCGACGGTCAGGTTCCCCAGCGTGACGATCTTGCCCTCGGCCTCCGCGGCGCGGCCGGTCACCGTGTAGTCGCCGCCGGTGAAGACGTTGATGGTGGCGTCGCGGCCGGGGAAGTCGCCGTTGTTGGGCGGCGGCCAGGTGGCGGGGCAGTCGGGCCCCGAGCAGGCGCCCAGCGGCGGGGCCAGCGGAGCGGCGGAACCGACCGTCAGCACCGCGGCCAGCGGCAGCGCGGTGAGGGCGGTCGCCACCGCCACCCGGACGGCCCGGCGCCGTCGTGTGGCCGGTGTTCTCACGGCGGTCGTTCTGTGATCCGGCGAACCGGTGGCCTGACCCATCGACAATTCCTCCGTGCATGAGAAAAGGACAGGCCAGGACGACCTGCCATGTTCCGTGCCATCTGCTGGCGATCTCACAGATCCGGGACATCCAACCCCAAAACGGACCATCCGCACTTTACAGACCCTCAGATCGGATCCGAAATTCATCCGTACGGAGCAGCGCTTCCTCGGGCGGGTGCCGACGGACGGCAAGGCCCTAGGTTGGAGGCATGACCACCGAGGCCCAGGAACAGAGCGCGCCGCTCGTCGCCGTCGCGTCCGCCGACGCCGTACTGCGGCACCCCGAGGCGGGCGAGCACCTGCTGACCGCCATGGAGCGGGAGCGCGCCGCGCGCTTCCGGCACGAGTCCGGGCGGACCGACTTCACCGCCGGCCACGTCCTGGTCCGGCTCTGCGCCGCCCGGCTGCTCGACGTGCCGGTGGCCGGCCTCGTCCTCGCCCAGCAGTGCCCGGACTGCGGGCTCGCCGACCACGGCAAGCCCTACCTGCCGGACCACCCCGGGGTGCACGTGAGCCTGTCGCACACCCGGGGCGTGGTCGCGGCCGGCGCCGGGTTCCAGCCGGTCGGGGTCGACGTCGAGCTGTCCACCCGGGGCGGCTCTCTGCGCTCGGTCGCCCGCCGGGTGCTCGCCCCGGCCGAGCTCGCCCTGGTCGAGGCCGACCCGGAGCCGGAGCGGGCGTTCCTGCGGCTCTGGGTGCGCAAGGAGTCGCTGATCAAGATCGGGCGGGCCACCCTGGACACCCTCGGCCGGGTCGACCTCTCCGCCCTGCCGCTGGCCGTCCCGCCGGGCGCCCCGCTGCGCAGCCGGTACGAGGACCTGCACCTGCTCGACTGGACCGACCCTGAGCACGCCGCCGCCGTCGCGGCCGTCAGCACCGCCCCGCCCCGGATCGTGGAGCTCACGGCGGCCGGCTGAGCGAACGGGGCTGGACGCCGGCGGCGGGCTCCGGCGCCCACCCGCACGGTGGGCCGGTGAATAAGCGGTGTTAGCGTGCCTGGTCGTGGGCCCGCCGATCGCGTGCGCCCCGCCCCCAGCCGACCAGCTGCCCACCGGAATTCAAGAGGGTGCCCCGCCATGGCCAAGTTCCTGCTGAGCCTGCACGTCCTCGTGTCGGTCCTGTTCATAGGCCCGGTCGCGGTGGCCGTCAGCATGTTCCCGCGCCGGGCGAAGGCCGCGCTGGCGGGCGGACCGGACCGGGCCTCCGACGCCGGCGTGCTGCGGGTGCTGCATCGGATCACCCAGGTCTACGCGCTGCTCGGGGTCGCGGTGCCGGTGCTGGGCATCGGCCTGGCCCAGGTGATGGACGTGCTCGGGCAGTCCTGGGTGATCGTCTCGATGGTGCTGACCGCGATCGCCGCGCTCTCCCTCCTGCTCTTCGTGCTGCCCGGCCAGCAGGCCGCCGTGGACGCGCTCGAACTCGACCCGTCGGACGAGCGGCACGCCAAGGCCGTCGGCGGCCTGAAGCTGCTGCCGATGACCGCCGGGGTGTTCAACCTGCTGTGGGCCGTGGTCGTGGTGCTCATGGTCATCCGCCCGGGGTCCAGCACCGGCGTCTGAGCCCCGGATCCCTTGGGCTCTGATCCCCCAGCCCTGATCCCCCGGGCCCCGGGCTCCTTGTCGCCTGGTCCCCCGCGCCCCCTCCCGCCGACCGTGGTGGTTCGAGTACCGTCCTGGGCCATGACGATCATGGCGGGCATGGGCAGCCCGACGGGAACCGGCGTCGGTCCGCTGCTGCGCGGCTGGCGGGTACGACGGCAACTCAGCCAGCTGCAACTGGCACTGCGGGCGGACTCCTCGGCCCGCCACCTCAGCTTCGTCGAGAACGGCCGCTCCCGCCCCAGCCGGGAGCTGGTGCTGCGGCTGGCCGAGGAGCTGGACGTCCCGGTGCGCGAGCGCAACGCCCTGCTGCTGGCGGCCGGTTACGCCCCGCACTACCCCGAGACACCGCTGGACGACCCGTCGATGGCCGCGCTGCGCGGCGGGCTGGAGCGGCTGCTGGCCGCCCACGACCCGTACCCGGCGGTCGTGGTCGACGGGTCCTTCCGGGTGCTGGCGGCCAACCGCTCGCTCGGACTGCTCCTGGACGGCGTCGCCCCGCACCTGCTGGAGCCGCCGTTCAACGCGATCCGGATCACCCTGCACCCCGACGGGCTCGCGCCGCGCATCGTCAACCTGCGGCAGTGGCGGCGGCACCTGCTGGAGCGGATGGAGCGGCAGCTGGAGCTGGTCCGCGCCGAGCCGCTGCGCCGGCTGTACGAGGAGGTCCGCGGCTACCCCGAACCGGCCGGCGACCCGGCGGACGAGCCGGCCGACGGCCGGGTGGACGGGCCGGCCGCGTACGGGTCCCCGTTCGCGCTGCCGCTGCGGATCCGGTACGAGGAGCGGGTGCTCTCCTTCCTCTCCACCATCGCGACCTTCAACACGCCGCTGGACGTCACCGTCTCCGAGCTGGCCATGGAGACCTTCCTGCCGGCCGACGCGGAGACGGTGCGGTTCCTGCAGTCCGTGGTCGGCCCCGAGCGTCAGGTCGTGCCCGACACGCCTTAGCCCTGCTGCCTGGCCCGGCGCCGCAGGGCGGTGAACTGGAGGACGGCGAACAGGGCCACCGCCGCGGCCTGCACCGGGATCCAGACGAACCCGGCGGTGGTCGGCTCCAGCCACACCTCCATCGCGACCAGGCTGAGCACCACCCAGGCCAGGTTGACGCCGATCACCGCCCGCACCCCCGGCCCCGGCGGCTGCCGCCGGGCGGCCAGCGCGCCGACCGCGAGGGCGTACCCGAGGAGGAGCAGCCCGACCTCGACCAGGGTGGTGCGGCCCGCGCCGAGCAGCTCGCCGAGCGGACCGGAGAAGGCCAGGTAGGCCAGGCCGTTGCCGCCGGTCACCAGGGCGTCCAGGGTCAGGGCGCCGCGCACCGTCCACGGGGAGAGAGCGGAACCTGGCCGGGCGGGGCTGAGGGTGTTCGCGTGGGCGGACATGGCGGATCGCCTCCTGTCGGGGGTGGGCCCCGGGACCGTGGCGGCCGCACCGGGTGCCCCCACCCTGCCCGGCCCGGCGGCGGGCGTCGATTACCCCGCAGGTAAGGGCGGGCGCCCGCACGGGCACGGTCGTCGGGCTACGGCCGCCGGGCCACGGGCAACGCGGGCTACGGCCGCTGGGCCACGAGCAGTCGGGCTACGGCCGCCGGGGCGGCTGCCGGAGCAGGACGCCCGCCCGCTTCACCGCGCGGGCGGTGATGGTGGTCTCCGCCCTGGTGACGCCGAGCGGTCCGAGGGTGTCGGTGAGGAAGCGGTACAGCTCGCCGTGGTCCGGGCAGAACACCGTGGCCAGCAGGTTGGCCGGGCCGCTGGTGGCGAACACCCCGTGCACCCGCGGGTGGCGGGCCAGCACCGTGCCGACCTCGGCGATCCGGCCGGGCGGTACGTCCAGCCAGAGGTTGGCGTCCACGGCCAGGCCGAGCAGCCGCGGGTCCACGGTGGCATGGGTGCGCAGCAGCCCGGCCCCGTCCAGCCGGTGCAGCCGGCGGCGCACCGTGGACTCGGGCGCGCCCACGGCCGCGGCCAATACGGCGTGGGACTGCCGGGCGTCCTCGCCGAGCCGCTCCAGCAGCGTGCGGTCGAGATCGTCCAGCGGCGGGGGCGCGGCGGGGCGCGGGACGGCGGACCGGGCGAGCGCGGCGGCCTCCTCCCCGGTCAGGTACCCGGCCCGCCACTGCCCGGCGTCGGCGAAGGCGTGCAGCACCGCGTGGGTGGTGGTCTCGGTGACGGCGCCGGTCGCGGGCAGCTGCCCGTACAGCAGCCGGTCGCGGGAGCCGGCGTCGGTGAGCACCACGGCCCCGACCTCGTGGCCGCCGAGCATCACGTCGACGAACGGCACGTCGGGGCGGTCGGCGAGGGCCCGCGCGATGGCGTCCACCCGGCCGCTCAGCACCCGGACCCGCAGCAGCAGCGCGCCCACGGCGGCGTCCTCGACGTCCGGCAGCCGGACCACCCGCAGCACCCCGGCCTGCCGCATCCGGCCCAGCCGGCGGGTGACCGTCCGGGCGGAGACGCCCAGCACCTCGGCGATCCGGCCGGGCTCGGCCCGTCCGTCCACCTGGAGGGCGCACACCAGGCGGCGGTCGAGGGCGTCCAGCACGCTGTCCGGATCGGCGGTGGAGAGGTCCATGGTGTCCGATCCCCGCCACTTCCGGCGGCTGCTGCGTCCTCTTCGGCAGCCCCGACGGTACTCCTTGTCCCGGGCGGCCGGAGCGGACACCGGCCCGGAGCGAGGAGGAGTCACCGTGACGGACGGGCTGTGGAGGCTGGCGGAGGGCGTGGAGGCCGCAGTGCGCGAGGTCGGTGCGGGGCTGGCGGCACGCCGGTCCGCCGAGCCGGTCACGGCGCGGACCGTCGAGGAGGCGGCGGCCCGCTTCGCCGAGCTGGACGGCCCGGCGGCCGCCGCCCTGCGGGAGCGGCTGACGGCGCTGCGCCCCCGGGCCGGCTGGGTGTCCGAGGAACTGGACGGCCCGGTGCCCGCCGAAGGCGAGTGGTGGCTGTGCGACGCGACCGACGGCGCGGTGCAGTACCTGCTCGGGCAGCCGCACTGGGCGGTGACCGCCACGCTGGTGCGGGACGGCGCGGCGGTGCTGGCCGTGGTGCACGCCCCGGAGCAGGACGGCCGCACCTACCGGGCGGTGCTCGGCGGCGGGGCCGAGCTGGACGGGCGGCCGATCGCGCCCCTGGAACGGGAGTTGGCCGTCACCGTCGCCGCCACCAGCCAGCCGCCCCGGGTGGCCGCCGACCCGGTGGCGCTGCGCCGGGCCGGCGAGTCGCTGTCCGCGATGGCGGGCGCCGTCCTGGCGGTGCGCAACCTCGGCCCGACCGCGCTCCAGGTGGCCCAGGTCGGCTCCGGGCACCTGGCGCTGTTCTGGGAGTACGGCCTGGACGCGGGCAACCTGCTGCCCGGCGCGCTGATCGCGCGCGAGGCGGGCGCCACGGTGACGGACGCCGCCGGGGCGGCCTGGACGGCCGGCTCCGACGGCTTCCTCGCCGCCGCGCCCGGGCTGCACGCCAGGGCGCTGGAGGTGCTGCGGACGGTGCGGTGATCAGCCCCTCGGCTCGGGCCCCGCTTCGGACCCCGGTTCGGACCCCGGTTCGGGTCGCGGTTCCGGTCGCGGTTCCGGTCGCGGTTCGGGGCCCGGTCCGAGTCCGAAGAGGGCGGCCGCGTTGTCGTGGCAGACCGCCCGCAGCCACTCCTCCCCCAGCCCCAGCCCGGCCAGCGCCTCCAGCTGGTGGACGTACCGGTAGGGGATGTTGGGGAAGTCGCTGCCGAGCAGGACGCGCTCCCGCAGCCCGCGCAGGCGCGGCAGTTCCGCGCGCGGGAACGGGACGTCGGCCTCGGCGAAGTCGGTGAACGCGATGGTGGTGTCCAGCCGGACGGCCGGGTGGCGCTCGGCCAGGTCGAGGAAGTCGCGGTACTCGGGCATCCCGAGGTGGGCGACCACCAGGACCAGGCCGGGGTGCCGCTCCAGCACCGCGCCGATCGGGCCGGGGCCGGTGAACTTGCCCGGCACCGGCCCGGACCCGCAGTGGGTGACCACCGGGGTGCCGGTCTCGGCGAGCAGCCCCCAGACCCCGTCCAGCAGCGGGTCCGCCGGGTCGTAGCCGCCGACCTGGAGGTGCGCCTTGAACACCCGGGCGCCGTCCTCGATCGCCCGGGCCACGTAGCCGGGCGCCCCGGGCTCGGGGAAGAAGGTCGCGGTGTGCAGGCACTCCGGGGTGCGGGCGGCGAAGTCGGCGGCCCAGCCGTTCAGCCAGCCGGCCATGCCGGGCTTGTGCGGGTAGAGCATGGACGTGAACGCCCGGACGCCGAAGTCCCGCAGCCGCCGGACCCGTTGCTCCTCGGCCTCGCGGTAGGTGATCGGCCACGGGCGGTTCACCAGCGGACCGGCCGCGTCGAAGTACGCCCACACCTTGTCGAGGACGTTCTTCGGCATGAAGTGGGTGTGCACGTCGATCAGCCCCGGCAGGCCGAGGCCCTGCCAGAACGCCCGGACGCCCTCCGCCTCCCGGTCGCTCACGCGATCACCGGGCGGGCGCGGTCGATGATCGCCCCGGTGTCGACGCCGGACGGCAGGGTGCCGAAGGCCGCGCCGTGGTCGCCGCCGAGCCGGCTCGCGCAGAACGCGTCGGCGACCGCCGGGCTGCCGTACCGGACCAGCAGCGAGCCCTGGAGGGCCAGCGCCATCGACTCGACCAGCCGGCGGGTGCGGTACTCCAGGTCCCCCGGGTCGGTCAGCTCCTTGCGCAGCGCGGCGACGGCCGCGTCCAGCCGGCGGTCCGCGCCGGCGGCGGCGTCGAGTTCGCCGAGGAAGGCCTCGACGGTCTCCGGGCGCTTGGCCATGGCGCGCAGCGCGTCCAGGGCGGCGACGTTGCCGGAGCCCTCCCAGATCGACACCAGCGGCGCCTCCCGGTAGAGCCGGGGCATCCCGGACTCCTCCACGTAGCCGTTGCCGCCCAGGCACTCCAGCGCCTCGGCGGCGTGCGCCGGACCGCGCTTGCACACCCAGTACTTGGCCACCGCGAGGCCCAACCGCCGGACCAGCGCGTCGGTTTCGTCGCCGGCCAGGGCGCGGTCGGTGGCCCGGGCGAGCCGCATCGCGACGATCGTGGCCGCCTCGGACTCCACCACCAGGTCGGCGAGCACGTTGCGCATCAGCGGCTGGTCGACCAGCGCCTTGCCGAACGCCCGCCGGTGCAGGGCGTGGTGCACCGCCCGGGTGGCGCCGTAGCGCATGCCGGAGGCCGCGCCGACGGTGCAGTCCAAGCGGGTCATGTTGACCATCTCGATGATGGTCGGGACGCCCCGGCCCTCCTCGCCGACCAGCCAGCCGACCGCGCCGTCGTACTCCAGCTCGGCGGAGGCGTTGGACTTGTTGCCGAGCTTGTCCTTGAGCCGCATCAGCTGCAGGCGGTTGCGGCCGCCGTCCGGCAGGACGCGCGGCAGCGCGAAGCAGCTGAGGCCGCCCGGGGCCTGGGCGAGGGTCAGGAAGAGGTCGGACATCGGCGCCGAGGTGAACCACTTGTGGCCGGTGAGCCGGTAGGTGCCGTCGGCCTGCGGGGTGGCGGTGGTGGTGTTGGTGCGGACGTCCGAGCCGCCCTGCTTCTCGGTCATCGACATGCCGGCGATCAGCCCGCGCTTGGTACGCGGCTCGCGCAGCCCGTAGTCGTACTCCCGGGCGGCCAGCAGCGGCTCCAACTCGGCGGCCAGGGCAGGGTTGGCGCGCAGGGCCGGGACGGCGGCGTAGGTCATCGAGATCGGGCAGGTGTGGCCGGCCTCGACCTGGCCCCAGACGAAGAACCGGGCGGCGCGGGCGGAGTGGGCGCCGGGGCGCTCGTCGCGCCAGGGGGCGGCGTGCAGGCCGTACCCGACGGCGGTGCGCATCAGCTCGTGCCAGGCCGGGTGGAACTCGACCTCGTCGATCCGGTGGCCGAAGCGGTCGTGGGTGCGCAGCACCGGCGGGTTCTCGTTGGCCAGCCGGGCCCACTCGGCGGCCTGCTCGGAGCCGGCCAGCCGGCCCAGCTCGCGCAGCTCGGGCTCGGCCCAGCCGGCGTCGGCCCGCTGGAGGGCGGCGAGCAGGGTGGGGTCGGCGGCGGTGTCGTGTCCGTACGGCAGGGGCACCTGGTTGGTGACCTCATGCGTCGCTGTCATCGCGTCCTCCCAGGGCACGCAGGGTGAAGGAGACCAGGGCGGGGACCACCGTGGTCTTGTCGCTCTGTTCGGGCTCGGCGGCTCCGGTCCCGGCGGCTCCGGTCTCGGCCGCTCCGGGTGTGGCAGCTGCCCCGGACGCGACTGTTCCGGGTACGGCTGTTCCGGGTGCGGCGGCGAGCGGGCCGGCCAGGGCCTCGCCGACCGCGCCGACCAGGGCGGCGGCGGTCAGCACCGGATCCTGCTCGGGGAGTTCGCCGCTCGCCACGGCGGCGGCGATCTCGGTGGCGATCACGTCCCGGAACGCCCGCCGGAACACCAGTCGCTCCTCGTCCACGACCGCGTCGGCCGGCTCGACCAGCAGCGCGTACGCCAGCCGGGGCGCGCGCAGGGCGCGGGCGGCGAAGGTCTCGACCACGGCGGCGATCCGCCGCCTCGGGGTGTCCTGGCGGGCGACGGCGGCGTTGACCGCGTCGATCTCGTGCGTGACCACCCGGCGGAACAGCTGCACCGAGAGCTCGGCCTTGCCGCTGAAGTGCTGGTAGAGGCTGCCGGTGGCGATCCCGGCGCGGTCCGCCACGGCGGCCATCGTGCAGCCGCCGTAGCCGCGCTCGGCGAGCAGGCCGACCGCCGACTGGAGCACCGCTTCGCGCTGGGCGTCCAGGCGGGCTTGTACGGCGGGCGTGCGTCGGTAGGCCATGCAAGCATTGAAGCACTGATTCACTGCTTCGGGGAGGAGCTGGGGCGGCCCGACCTTCCCGCCGGCGGGGCGCGGGGGACGTGCGGGCGCGGGAGGCGCGGGACGACGCGAGGAGGCCGCCCCGGGTTCCGGGACGGCCTCCTCCTCGTGCGTGGTGGTGCGGCTTGCCGCGCGCGAGCGCTACAGCGGGCGGCGCTCCTGCTCCAGCCGCTGGCCCTCGACGTCCAGCGGGCCGAAGTCCGAGCCCGGCTGCGGCGTCTTGGCGAGCGAGCGGGCGGCGTTCGCGTCGCCCAGACCGGCCCACTCCAGCACCTTGGCGGTGGCCTCCGCCGACTGCGCGGCGGGCAGCTGCTCGATCTTCGAGCCGTGGTTGCCGCCGGGCACGGTGTAGACGTAGCTGTCCTCGCTGCCCCGGCCGAGGTGGAACGGCTTGGCACCCCACGGGTCGTTGCCGCCGTAGACGTACATGATCCGCTCACCCTCGCGCTTCACCCAGCGGTCGATGTCGGGCATCGCGTTCGGGTTGAAGACGGTCGGGATCTCCTTCGGCACGTAGCTGCGGACCGAGTAGAGCTCCTTGTAGTCGTAGTGCAGCACGTCCTTCAGGTGCGAGACGTCGAAGAACGGCGCACCCAGCTCGGTCGCGGCCTGGTAGTAGTACGCGGTGTACTTCGCCAGCGACTGGTCGCTGTTGCCGGTGATGCCGGACTGCGAGTCGAACCAGGTGTACAGCTCGTCGTCGGTCGCGGTCGCGGCGACCGGGACCTTGGCGCAGTCGGCCTCCAGGCTGTACTGCCAGAAGCCCCAGACCACGTCCAGCACGCCGGCCTCGTACGCGCGGTCCGGGGAGCCGAGGGTGTTGAAGGTGGAGCCGGACGCCTTGTTGTCGGCGACGTAGCGGGGCACCAGGCGGTCACGGCGCACCAGCAGCTCGCGCTGGGCCGCGTTCAGCCTCGCCCGGCACTCGGGGGTGCCGACGGTCCGGAAGAAGTCGCTGTACGCCTGGTAGTCGTTGACGTTCGTGTTGTTCGGCGCGACGTAGGCGATCGTGCCGGCCACGTCGTCCGGGTAGAAGCGGCGGAAGTAGGTGGAGGACATGCCGCCCTTGCTGGCGCCGGTGGACAGCCACTCCTCCTGGTAGATCCGCTTGAGCGCGGTCACCAGCCGGTGCGAGTCCGCGGCGCCCTGGCGGATGCCGGCCTTCGACCAGTCCGCCGGCTCCGGGCGGGAGGGGGTGAAGAACCGGTACTCGATGGACACCTGGTTGCCGTCCACCAGCCGGGTCGGCTCGGTGCGGGACGGGTTGGTGCCCAGCGTGTAGCCGTTGGTGTAGAAGACGGTCGGGCGGTCGTAGCCGCGGTGCAGCAGGCTGAAGCGCTGCTGGAAGGTGCCCAGCCAGGGCCGGAAGTGGTCGATCGGCTGGGTGTACGTGGCGACGAAGTAGCGGTGACCGGTGGTGGTCGGCTTCTCCTCGGTGATCGTCACGCCGGGGATCGCCGCCAGGCGGTCCTTGATGTCGGCGGTCGGGTCGTCGGCGGGGCTCCGGCCGTGGCGGGACCCCTTGCCCTGGTCACCCTGCGCCCCCTGGGCACCCTGCGCGCCCTGGCCGTCGGCGGCGGACGCCGGGCTCGCCAGGCCGCCGAGCGCGAGCAGCGGTATCAGCAGGGCGGAAGCCAGCAGCCTTCTCACGGTGGTGGTCATCAACTCTCCATCTGTTCAGCTGACATGATCGCCGCCCGCCGGTACGGCCGCGCGGCGCGGGTGGAGCGGATGGTGCGGGTGGAGCGCGGTGGAACTGGTGGAGCGGTGGCCGACCGTCGGACGGCCGGGTGGAGCCGGGTGGAGCGGTGGCCGGCCGATGGACGGCCGAATGGGCCACCCGCCGTTCGCGGATGGCCCATCGGGGGAAAAGTGCTGGTCAGCGCGGTTGCCCTGGTGGCTTACGGGCGGGGCAGGGTGCAGCCGGCGAGGGTGAGGTCGAAGCGGTTGCCGGCGGCGAAGCAGGCCGGGATCCCGTAGGTCTCCTGGGCGTAGCCGATGCCCGGACGGACCGTCACCGCGCCGTTCTGGTCCACCTCGCAGGGGTTGTCCAGGGTGCAGGTCTCGCCGCTCTCGTTGATCGTGTTGTTGACGGCGACCACCTGGCCGGTCGAGGCGTCGACCACCGGCGAGCCGGAGGTGCCGCCGATCACGTTGCAGGTGGAGGTGTAGCGGACCGAGTCCTTGAAGGTCCAGTCGGCTTCCTTCAGCCGGTAGGCGAAGCCGTCCACCGAGCAGGAGTAGATCTTCTTCCAGTAGCCGGAGACGACCTTGATCGAGGTGCCCTGGACCGGGTGGGTGGCGGCGATGGTCAACGGGGCTATGCCGTACCGGGACTGGATCGAGGCGTAGGTGGTGTTCAGCTGGTAGATCGACACGTCGGTGTCGGTCATCGCGCCGTAGACGATCTTGTTCGCGCGCAGCGTGGCGACACCGCTGCCGCTCCCGTTGAGCAGGGTGAAGGTCCGGCTGGAGGACCGGTTGAGGACCACCTCGCCCGGACCGGGCATGCCGGTCTCCAGGCAGTGGCCGTTGGAGAGTATGAGGGCCGGGTCGTTCGCGGTCGAGCCGGGCATCCGCACCAGCGAACCGGAGCAGTTGCTGAGGGCGACCGTCCCGGCGAAGTTGACGGCGGTGACGGGCTTGGCTGCGGACTTGTCGGCGGAGGCTGCGGCCTGGGCCGGAGCGGCTCCGCCGAGGGCGGTGGCCCCGGCGACCAGGAACGCGGCGACCGTGCCTATGAGCGGCTTGAGCGGCTTCTTCATGAGAGACCTCTCGGTGTGGGGGGATCCACTGGTGGGGGTGCACCAAAGCTGTCGCGGACATGACCCACTGTCAAGAGTCAAAGCAACACCAAGAACCGCCCAAGCCGCAATGACCGGTTATCGTCGCCACCCGGCCAACGCCCGGACGGTCAACCCGCCTGCCAGTGCTCCCGACCGAGACTGATCAGGCGCAGTTGGAGGCGCGCGGTGGCGGCGATCCGCCGCTCCCGGGCCGGGTCCGTCTCCAGCGCCTCCAGGAAGGCGGCGGCCGTGGAGACCATGTGGTCGACGTACAGCTCGGCGAGCATCCGCAGGTCCTGCTCGCTCCACCCCCGCGACTGCGGCTGCAGCGCCAGGGCGGCTCCCACCTCGGCGGCGAAGCGGCCGAGTTCGGCGTCGATCGCCTCGCGCACCCGCCGCACCCCGCCGTGCCGCTCGCGCGCCAGGAAGCGGACGTGCGGCCGGTGTTCGCGGACGTGCCGCTCGATCACGTCCACCGCGCGGTCGATCAGCTCCTCGGCGTCGCCGGCCTCGGCGAGCACCGAACGGATCATGATGTGCAGGCTGGCCAGCGACTCCTCGACCAGCGCCACCCCGAGGGCGGCGAGGTCCGGGAAGTGCCGGTAGAAGGCGGCCGGGGAGAGCCCCGCCTCGCGGGTGACCTCGCGGACGCCCAGGCTCGCCAGGTTCTGATCGGCCAACAGGTGCAGCCCGGCATCCAGCAAGGCCCGCCGACTCTGCTGCTTCTGGGCCTGCCTGGCCCCAACGGTGTGACTCACGCCATTCAGTAAACATTCGTTTGCCGAACTTGGCCAGCCGAGCGTAGAGTGGGGCCGAAGTCAGTGAACACTTGTCAACCGAAATCGGCGCAGTCCCAGCCGCAGCCGAAGGAGTCAGCCGTGATCCTGCTCTCCGCCCTGGTCGCCATGGGCATCCTGATCGGCACCGCCGCCCACACCTCGCTCCCGGTCTTCCTCGCCGCTTCCGCCGGCATCACCGCCTGGCTGCTCGCCTTCGGCGCCCGCGAGGGCATCGCCCGCCTCCGGCACCGCTGACCCGGCCGCTCCGCGGACCGCACCCGCGGCCACTCTCCAGAGAGGACCCGCACCACCATGAGCACCGTCACCGACCGTGTCACCACCGGCCGCCTCGCCATCGGCCGCCAGAACATTGACCGCCCGGAGCGCCAGGCCCAGCAGACTGCTCGTCAGGCGACCGGCCGTCAGGGCACCGCCGAGGCCGACGGACTCGCTGTCGCCTCCTTCCTCCTCGGCCTGCCCGGCCTGCTGCTGTTCAACATCGTCCTCGGGCCGATCGCCATCACCCTGGCCACCCTGGCCCTGGTCCGCGGCACCAACCGGCGCGGCCGCGCCGTCCTCGGCCTGACCCTCGGCATCGCCTCGCTGGCGATCCTCGCCGTCACCACCGCCACCTCCCACGGGGTGCTCATCGACATCAGCTCCTGAACCGGCCCGACCCCAACTCCCCTTCCACTCCCACTTCCTGATCCCGCCTCCTGTCCTCAGCCCGCCTTCCGCTCGGCTCCCGATCCACCGTCCCGGCCCTGACCCGCCGGTGAACCACCGGTGAATCGCCGGGCTGACCTCGGCTCCTGAACCGACGGTTCGAACGACTGATCCCGTCAACCCGCCCCACTCCCCCCGCCCGCCACGTAGGGTGGGCCCCATTGGCCGGGCGACCTCAGGGGGCAGGAGTGACTACGGAGAACCGCAGCGAGGCACAGCCGGAACGGACCACCCCGACGGGTGGACGGCTGCTCGCCGTGAGCGATCTGCACATCTCCTACCAGGAGAACCGCGACCTGGTGGAGAAGCTCCAGCCCTCCCACCCCGGGGACTGGCTGCTCGTCGCCGGTGACGTCGCCGAGATCACCACCAGCATCGAGTGGGCCCTCGGCCTGCTCGCCGAACGCTTCGCCCGCGTGGTGTGGGTGCCCGGCAACCACGAGCTGTGGACCCACCCCGAGGACCCGGTCCAGCTGCGCGGAGTGGCCCGCTACGAGCACCTGGTGGAACGCTGCCGCCGGCTCGGCGTGGTGACCCCCGAGGACCCGTACCCGGTCTGGGAGGGCCCCGGCGGACCCGTCCGCATCGCCCCGCTCTTCCTCCTCTACGACTACACCTTCCGCGCGCCGGGCACGACCACCAAGGAGGCCTCCCTGGCGGCCGCCTACGAGAGCGGCATCGTCTGCGCGGACGAGCGGATGCTCTACCCGGACCCGTTCCCGGACCGCGACTCCTGGTGCCGCGAGCGCGTCCGGCTGACCGAGAAGCGACTGGCGGCCTGCGACCCGGACGTCCCGCTCGTCCTGGTCAACCACTACCCGCTGGTCCGTCAGCCCACCGAGATCCTCTGGTATCCCGAGTTCGCCCAGTGGTGCGGGACCGAGCTGACCGCCGACTGGCACACCCGGTTCAACACCGCGGCGATGATCTACGGCCACCTCCACATCCCGCGCCGGACCACCTACGACGGCGTCCCGTTCACGGAGGTCTCGCTCGGCTACCCGCGCGAGTGGCGCAAGCGCGGACTGCCGGACCCGCTGCTGCGGGAGGTCTTCCCGCAGCAGGCGGGCTGAGCCTCCGGCCCACCGTCACGCGGCCGGGTTGCCGGCCCCCGGCGCCGCCGACGCCGTGGACCTCCACGGCGTCGGCGACCCGGTCGTCGGCCACCCGGGCGGCGGCGCCCCGTACGACGCCCGGGGCGGTCACTTGGCGCCGCCTCCTCCCGGGTCGCCCCGCGGCGGTTCGCTGAGCACGGCCCGCTTGGCGCGGTACTCCTCGGCGTCGATGTCGCCCTCGGCGTAGCGGCGGCCCAGGACGGCCAGCGGATGCTCCACGACGGCCCCGGCTCCCGATCCGGGCCCGAACCCGGCCCTGGCGCCGTACCCGCAGCCGTGCCGCCGCCAGACCGTGCGGCGCAGGACCGCGATCACCAGGACCACCACGGCGATCCAGACCAGGGGGATCAGCAGGATCCACGGGCCCGGGCCGTGCCAGTCGGCCAGCTGGGTGTACATGGTGGTTCAACTCCTCGGTGGTGGGCTTCCAGCGCCTCGGGCGGTCCCCGAGACACCTGAAGCGTCCCGCCGAAGACCCTCATCGCGCGTCCTACCAGCAGCGGCAGTTGGGATACTCCCGGGAGAGTACGAACCACCCGCGACGCTCCGGCCCGGGAGCAGCCCTCAGCCCAGCCAGCCCGGCCGCACCAGCCCCGACTCGTAGGCCAGCACCACCAGTTGCGCCCGGTCCCGCACCCCGAGCTTCACCATCGCCCGGCTGACGTGCGTCTTCGCCGTCAGCGGGCTGACCACCAGCCGCCGGGCGATCTCCTCGTTGGACAGCCCCATCCCGACCAGCGCCAGCACCTCGCGCTCCCGCTCGGTCAGCATCGAGATGTCCGGGAGCCCCTGCGGCACGGTCTCGGGCCGCTTCGACCGGGCGGCGAACTCGCCGATCAGCCGCCGGGTGACCCCCGGTGAGAGCAGCGCGTCCCCCGCGACGGCGACCCGGACCGCCCGCAGCAGGTCGGCCGGCTCGGTGTCCTTGACCAGGAAGCCCGCCGCCCCGGAGCGCAGCGCCTCGAAGACGTACTCGTCCAGCTCGAAGGTGGTCAGCACGACCACCCGCACGGAGGACAGCGCCGGGTCCTCGGCGATCCTCCTGGTCGCCTCCAGCCCGTCCATCCGCGGCATCCGGATGTCCATCAGCACGACGTCCGGCACGAGTTCGCGGGCGAGCCGGACCGCGGCCTCGCCGTCGTCCGCCTCGCCGACCACCGTGAGGTCGTCCTGGAGGTCCAGCAGGGCCCGGAAGCCCGCCCTGACCAGCAGTTGGTCATCCGCCAGCAGTA
This sequence comes from Kitasatospora sp. NPDC001225, assembly GCF_053597855.1. Lineage (NCBI taxonomy): Bacteria > Bacillati > Actinomycetota > Actinomycetes > Kitasatosporales > Streptomycetaceae > Kitasatospora > Kitasatospora sp. NPDC001225. Next base: position 29,946 of record NZ_JBSFJC010000056.1, on the reverse strand, counting down.
CCCGAATCAATCGCTCTCCGCCTTCGGTGTCGGCAGCTCCGCCCGGACCCGGAAGCCGCCGTCGGGCAGCGGCCCCGCCGTGATGGTGCCACCGAACGCCGCCGCGCGTTCCCGCATCCCGACCAGCCCGCTGCCCGACCCGCCCGCGTCGCCGGGCACCGCGGGCCCCGGGTCCTCCACCCGGACCACCAGCACGGCCCGGTCCGTCCAGTCCAGCACCACGACCGCCTGCCGGGCCGCCGAGTGCCGGACCACGTTGGTGAGCGCCTCCTGGACGATCCGGAAGGCGGTGAGGTCGACGGCGGCGGACAGCGCGCGCCGCTCGCCGCGCTCCTGCACCTCCGCCTCCAGGCCCACCCGGTCCGCCTGCTCGGTGAGTTCGTCCAGCCGGTCCAGCCCCGGGGCCGGCCCGCGCGGCGGCGCGCCGGGCCCGCGCAGCGTCGCGAGCACCTGGCGGACCTCGCCGAGCGCTTCCTTGCTGGTCGACTTGATGGTGACCAGCGCGCCGCGCGCCTCCTCCGGCCGCCGGTCGAGCAGCGCGAGCGCGACCCCGGCCTGGATGTTGATCAGCGACAGGCTGTGCGCCAGGATGTCGTGCAACTCCCGGGCCATCTTGAGCCGTTCCTCGTTGGCCCGGCGCTCCTCCAGCTGCTGCCGGTAGGCCCGGTGGGCGGCGATCCGCTCGCGCCGGAACCGGACCAGCTCGCCGCCCGCCATCACCAGCAGCAGCCAGGCCAGCAGCCCGAGCTCCTGCGGCCAGACGCTGCCGGACGGCGGGGCGGCGCGCTGCCAGCTCGCCGGCAGCACGAAGGCGCCCAGCAGGTGCACCAGGTAGACCCCGGCCGCGCCCGTCCAGGCCGCCCGGCGGTGCCCGGAGCCGATCGCCGCGCAGCAGGCGATCAGCCAGCTCACGAAGACCGGCCCGTACGGGTACCCGGCGGCCAGGTACCCGGCGGTGACCACCGAGGTGCCGGCCGCCACCGCGACCGGCCGGCGGCCGCGCAGCACCAGCAGGGCAGGCCCGAGCAGCAGCAGGAGGTAGCCGAGGGCGTCCAGCGGGACCCGCCCGTGCTGGCCGTGCGCGGCGACGGTCGAGCCGACCACCTGGATCGCCGCGACCGCCACCGCCGGCCCCAGTGCGTGGCCCGCCGCGGCCGCGCGCGCCCACGGCGGGCGCGGCGGCTCGGACGGCTCCCCCGGCGGCTGCTCCGCCACGGGCGGCTCGGTCGGCGGGGAGGTGGGCGGCATCATGCCCACAAGCTAGACCCGCGCCGCGCCCGTACGCGTCCTCCAGCAGTGGCGTTCGGGCGTACTCCCCCTGGAGTACGCCCGAACCAGGCCCGCCGCGACCGGATCAGCCCTCGGCGGCAGCGGCGGCGGCCTTCGCCTCCGCCTCCTCGAAGGTGGCCGAGGCCTCCGGCCGCGCCAGCGTGACCACCAGCTCCCCGTCGCTGACCTCCGCGATCAGGGTGTCCCCCTCCCGCACCGAACCGTCCAGCAGCAGGTTGGAGATCCGGTTGTCCAGCTCCGACTGGATCGTCCGGCGCAGCGGCCGGGCCCCGAACTCCGGCTGGTAGCCCCGGTTGACCAGGTACTCCTTGGCCGCCTCGGTGACCTCCAGCCGGACGTCCTGGGCCCGCAGCCGCCGCCGGCTGCGCTCCAGCAGCAGGTCCACCACCGACAGCAGGTCCTTCCGGGTGAGCGCGTGGAAGACGATCACCTCGTCGATCCGGTTGAGGAACTCCGGCCGGAAGTGCTGCCGCAGGTCCCGCATCAGGTCGTCCCTGATCTCGTCCACGTTGCCCGCGTGGTCGAGGATCCGCTGCGAGCCGATGTTGCTGGTCATGATCACCACGGTGTTGCGGAAGTCGACCGTACGCCCCTGGGAGTCGGTCAGCCGCCCGTCGTCCAGCACCTGGAGCAGCAGGTTGAAGACGTCTGGGTGGGCCTTCTCCACCTCGTCGAAGAGCAGCACGCTGTACGGCTTGCGGCGCACCGCCTCGGTCAGCTGCCCGGCCTCCTCGTAGCCGACGTACCCGGGCGGGGAGCCGACCAGCCGGGAGACGGTGTGCTTCTCCTGGAACTCGCTCATGTCGAAGCGGATCATCCGGTCCGGGTCGCCGAACAGCAGTGCCGCCAGCGCCTTCGCCAGCTCGGTCTTGCCGACGCCGGTCGGCCCGAGGAAGAGGAAGGAGCCGGTCGGGCGCTCCGGGTCGCCCATCCCGGCCCGGCCGCGGCGCACCGCCTGGGAGACGGCGGTGACCGCCTCGTCCTGGCCGATCACCTTCTGGTGCAGGTGGTCCTCCAGCTTGAGCAGCCGCTCCTTCTCCGTCGCGTTCAGCTCCGCGACCGGGATGCCGGTCCGGGAGGAGAGCACCTGCGCGATGTCGTCGGCCGTCACGTCGACGACCTCCTCGCGGGACTCGGCGACCGCCGCCAGCTCGTCCTCGGTCTGCCGCAGCTCGGTCTTCAGGTTGGCGGCCCGGACGAACTCCTCGTCCGCGACGGCCTCGTCCAGCTCCCGCTTCAGCTTGGTGATCCGGTCCCGCACCCCGGTCGCCTCGGTGGAGCCGCTCAGGCTGCGCAGCCGGACCCGCGCACCCGCCTGGTCCAGCAGGTCGATCGCCTTGTCGGGCAGGAAGCGGTCGCTGACGTACCGGTCGGAGAGCGTCGCCGCGGCGTCCAGCGCCTCGTCGGTGAACCGCACCTGGTGGTGCGCCTCGTACGCGTCGCGCAGCCCCTGGAGGATCTCGATCGTCTCCTCGACGCTCGGCTCGGGCACCAGCACCGGCTGGAAGCGGCGCTCCAGCGCGGCGTCCTTCTCCACGTGCTTGCGGTACTCGTCCAGCGTGGTCGCGCCGACCACGCTCAACTCACCGCGCGCGAGCGCCGGTTTGAGGATGTTGCCGGCGTCCATCGACCCCTCGCCGCCACCGCCCGCGCCGACCACGGTGTGCAGCTCGTCCAGGAACAGGATCACGCTCTTCTCGGCCGCGGTGACCTCGTCGATCACGTTCTTCAGCCGCTCCTCGAACTCGCCCCGGTACTTGGAGCCGGCCACCAGCGCGGTCAGGTCGAGGGTGACCACCCGCTTCTCCCTGAGGCTCTGCGGCACGTCCCCGGAGACGATCCGCTGGGCCAGGCCCTCGACGATCGCGGTCTTGCCGACGCCCGGCTCACCGATCAGCACCGGGTTGTTCTTGGTCCGCCGGGAGAGGATCTCGACGGTCTGCTCGATCTCCTCGGCCCGGCCCACCACCGGGTCCAGCCGGCCCGAGCGCGCCTCCTCGGTGAGGTCGCGCCCGTACTCGTCCAGCGTCGGCGTCTCGCTCGGGTGGGCGCCCGTACTGCTGCGCTCGCCGCCGGTGCCGCGGCCCTCCAGCACCGACTTCAGCGCCTCCTGCGAGGGCGCCGCGTTGCGCAGCGCCACCCCGGCGCCCGAGCGCTCCTGGTCGAGCAGCGCGCCGAGGATGTGCTCCGGGCCGATGTACGAGGCCCCGGCCTCCTGCGAGCGGGCGTGCGCGGCGAGCAGCGCGCGCTTGGCCGAGGGGGTGAGCGCCGGCCGGCCGTCCACCGTCTCGGGGTTGCCGGACGGCAGGGCGTGCTCCAGGTCGCCGGAGAGCCGGTCCGGGTCGATCCCGGCCCGTTCCAGCATCCGGCGCGAGGGGTCCACCCGGGTGGCCGCCCAGGCCAGGTGCGCGGTGTCGAGGTCGCTGGAGCCGTCCTCGGCCGCCCGCTGCGCGGCCAGCGCGAGCAGCTCCTGCGAGGACTCGCTGAGCAGCCGCCCGATCGGCACCCGCTGTACGGCGGGCGGGGAGGCCAGCGGGCTCATCCCGAAGAACCGGCTGAGCAGGTCGGAGAACGGATCGTTCGATCCGAACGGGGGCATGGTCACGGCAAGTCACCTCTCCCAAGCGGTTTGCAGCCACACAAACACAGGCCGGACCGGCCCGCCCGTCGAGCCGACCGGGGCCGTCACCCGGCGTGCCCGGGCCCCGCCGCCACGGTCCGGTGGTCCGCCCGTCCGCCCGTCCGCCCGTCCGCTCGTACGGCCGGGGGTTCGCGGTCACCCGGTGACCTGGTCCAGCAGCACGCCGCCGCTGTACGTCACCGCCATCGCCAGCAACCCGCCCACGACGTTGCGCAGGACCGCCCGGGCCGGACCGGCACCCCCCAACCGGGCGCTCGCCCAGCCCGACAGGGTCAGCGCGGCCACCACCGCCACCACCGTCACCACCAGCCGCCACGACTCCGGCGGCAGCAGCACCGCCAGCAGCGGCACCAGCGCGCCCAGCGTGAACGCCGCCGCGCTGGCCAGTGCCGCCTCCCAGGGGTTGGTCAACACGTCGGGGTCGATGCCGAGTTCGGTCTGCGCGTGGGCGGCCAGCGCGTCCCGCTCGGTCAGCGCCGTCGCCACCTCCCGGGCCAGGCCGTCCGCCAGCCCGCTGCCCCGGTAGTAGTCGGTCAGCTCGTCGAGCTCCCCCTCCGGGTCCTCCGCGAGCTCCCGCCGCTCCCGCGCCAACGCGGCCCGCTCGGTGTCCCGTTGGGTGCTGACCGAGACGTACTCGCCGGCCGCCATCGACATCGCCCCGGCCAGCAGTCCGGCCACCCCGGCCGCGAGCAGCGCCGTCCGGGAGCCCGCCGCACCCGCCACGCCGGTCAGGATGCCCGCCGTCGACACCACGCCGTCGTTGGCCCCCAGCACGGCCGCGCGCAGCCAGTTCAGGCGCGAGGACAGCTCCGCCCGCGACCCCCCGGCCTGCGCCCCGACCTGCTCCCCGACCTGCTCAGCCATCCGCCCACCGCTCCCAGGGGTCCGACCGGTCCCCCCGATCCTCGCCCGGCGCCCCCGGCCCCGCCACCCGCCGCCGAGCACGGCCCGCCGACCCGAGCCCCCTCAGCCCGAGCACCGCCCGCCGACCCGAGCCCCCTCAGCCCGAGCACCGCCCGCCGGCCCGAGCCCCCTCAGCCCGAGCACCCCGTCAGCCCGACACCCCCCGCCCGTCCAGCACCGCCGCCAGCGCCCGCCGCAGGTCCTCCGGCCCCCGGTAGCGCACCCCGGTCATGCCCAGCGCCACCGCCGCGTCCACGTTCTCCTGGCGGTCGTCGACGAACAGGCACCGCTCCGGTGCCGCCCCGGCCCGCTCGGCGGCGATCTCGTAGATCCGCCGGTCCGGCTTGGCACTGCCCACCCGGGAGCTGTTCACCACCTCGTCCGCCAGGTCCGTCAGCCCCAGCAGCGCCAGGTCCTCGTCCAGCCACGCCGTCGCGTTGGTCACCAGCACCACCCGGCAGTGCTCCCGGGCCCGCCGCAGCAGCCCCACCACCGCCGCGTCCGCCCGGAACGGCGAGTCCGCGAACGCCTGTGCCAGGGCGCGCGCCTGTGCGTCCGTCACCCGGCCGGCCAGCCCCCGCGCGATCGAGTCCACCCACTGCGCCTTCCCGATCCGCCCGAGCAGCAGCGGGAGGTCGTTCTCCGGCGCGAACCCGACCTCCGCCGTGCTCCCCTCCGCCAGTCCCGCCGCCCGCTCCAGCGCGGCCACCCGGCTCCCGTCGAAGAACCGGATCACGCCGTCCACATCGCACAGCACCGCGTCGAACGCCACCTCAGCCACCTCAGCCATCCCACCTCCCTATCACCCGGGATCACCGGCCCCCGTAGCGGGTGCGGCACGAGGACCGGGCGGCGGTCCTGGTCCGTTACCGGCCAGAAGGGGCGGAATCGGCCCGTCGGGCGGACCCGGGGGCCAAAACGGCACATTCCCGGCTGGCGTTCGAATAACAACCTCGACGTTCGATTGCAATGTTCGAAATGTGACAAGCCGCCCTACCGCCCTGGCCAGCATCGATGCCGGATGTCACACACCGGAGTCGTCCGGCGACGGGCCGCAATCGAACGCCGATAAAAAACGAAGATTCACCCGTTGGAGTGACCCAGCTGGACATGCACCGTTCCGGAAAGGGAAAGTCTCGATGTCCTCAACAAGGGCCATTGGGGGGCTCCTATGGTGGAATCTCGCTCGAATCAGAAGACGATCGAGCAAAAAAGCGGAGTCGGATCGCTGCTCGGCGCTCAGAAGCCGAGTCGCTCCGCAACTCCCGGGGTCGGAAAACCGTGCGACGGCGGAATGCCGGCGGACACGTTCGACCCCGAGCTGTTCCGGGAGAATTCCGAGACGGTACTGAACCGGCTCGAAAGCCATCTGGCCGATTCCTCGATCAGAGGGCTCGAACTCATCGACCCCGAAACGCTGACGCTGGCCGCCAGGGCCCTGATGACCTCCGAGCGCGAGAAGATCGCGGCCTTCGACGAGAAGCGGCTGGACGCGATCACCGACCTGTACATCAGGACGGGGATCCAGGTCCACTCGCCGGGGTACATGGGCCGGCAGTTCTCGGGCGTGGTGCCGCTGGGCGGGGTCGTCGACTTCGTCAGCTCGGTGGTCAACCAGCCGTCCTCGTTCTACGAGGCCGGCCAGCTGCCCAGCGTGGCGGAGCGCATCATGGCCGAGGAGCTGAACCGTTTCATCGGGTGGGAACCGGACTCCTTCGCCATGGTGACCACCTCGGGCGGGTCGCTGGCCAATCTGACCGCGCTGCTGGCGGCCAGGAACAAGATGTTCCCCGGCTTCTGGTCGGACGGCAGTCCGTCGGGGGACGGTCTGCCCCGCCCGGCCATCGCGGTCGGCGCGGACGTGCACTACAGCGTCTCGCGGGCGGCCGGGATCCTGGGGATCGGCGAGTCGCAGATCGTCCGCCTGCCGATCAACGCGGAGCAGCAGATCTGCCTGGAGCAGGTGCGGCCCGCCCTGGCGGCGGCCGAGCAGCGGGGGCTGAAGGTGTTCGCCCTGGTCGCCTCGGCCGGCACCACCTCGGTCGGCGCCTTCGACCCGCTCGACGGACTCGCCGACATCGCCCGGGAAGCCGGCATCTGGCTGCACGTGGACGGCGCCCACGGCGCCAGCCTGCTGGTCTCCGACCGGCTCCGGCACAAGCTGCGGGGCATCGAGAAGGTCGACTCGGTGGCCTGGGACGCGCACAAGATGATGTTCGTCCCGGCGCCCTGCACGCTGCTGTTCTACCGGAACAAGGAGGACAGCCTCGGGGCCTTCCAGCAGCGCGCCAGCTACGTCTTCGACGAGGAGCCGGACCGCTACACCGAGCTCGACAGCGGAGCCCGGAACTTCGAGTGCACCAAGCGGCCCATGATCATGCCGCTGTGGACCCTCTGGTCCGTCTACGGCCCGGCCCTGTTCGCCGAGAAGATCGAGTACCTCTGCGACCTGACCGGGGAAATCCACCGGATTCTCCTGGACGAGCCGGATTTCGAGACGCTGCACCGCCCGGAGGCCAACATCCTGTGCTTCCGCTACCGACCGGCAGAACTTCCGGACGACGGCGTGCACCGCCTCCAGGTGGCGATCAGGAACCGGATCAAAATCCGGGGGAATTTCTTCATCTCCAAGGTGAACATCGACGGGGTAGCCGCCCTGCGCGTGGTGATGATGAACCACCAGATCACCGCCGAACACTTCCGGATGCTGCTCGGTGAGATCAGGCGGGTCGGTACCGACCTCCTGGCCGACGCCCGCTGAGGGCCGCCGGAGAACCGTGCCCGAACAATCCCTGCCGAACGAACGACGGCACATGAACACGTGAACAACAGAAGGACGGGGAATTGACGATGAGTGCAGTGAGTGTCGCGCCCGACCGGCCGGCGGCACCCGGCGGCATCGACGAACTGGCGAGCTGGCTGATCCCCGAGTGGGAGCTGAATCCGGAGTCGGTCGACGCGGTGGAGAAGCTCCCCTCGTTCGCGAGCAAGCTCCGCGAGTGCGAGCGGGTCTGCCAGGCGCCGTACAGCGAGGTGTCGCACGAGCTCCAGGACGCCCTGGTGCTGCGCCGCCTGCAGCAGATGGTCAACACGGTGCGGCTCAACCCGCTCTGGCGCAGCCGCCTGTCGGGCGCCGGCGTCGACGCCGCCCCGCGGACGTACGAGGACTGGCAGCGGATCCCGCTGTCGGACAAGGAGACCCAGCGCGAGTTCTTCATGGGTTCGCGCCCGGGCATGGTGGTGCCGCTGGCGCGCGGCGGCTTCGAGATCGTGGCCAGCGGCGGCACCAGCGGCGGGAAGCCCCTGGAGTCGGTGTACTCGCTGCGGGAGCTGCGGGACACCTACGAGGTGGCCGGCCGCTTCATGGGCACCTACCAGCTCGCCAAGTACCTGCCCGGCACCGACCCCAAGTGGCTGTACACCACGCTGGCGGACTACCAGATGTGGAGCAGCGGCACCATGGTGGGCGGGGTGCTGGCCCAGGTGCCGGGGGTCAACTACATCGGCGCGGGGCCGGTCACCGCCCCGGTGCTGGAGCACATGTTCTCCTACCCCGGCCCGAAGGCGCTGATGGGGATCACCGCGGGCATCGCGATCCTCAGCGAGCTGGGCGCGGGCATGAGCCAGGAGGCCAAGGAGAGCTTCCGGGTGGCGCTGTACGGGAGCGGGGTGCTGCCGCAGCGCAAGCGGGCGGAGCTCAAGGCGATGTACCCGAACCTGTCGATCCTCAGCTACTTCGCCGCCACCCAGGCCGAGACCATCGGGCTGCAGCTGACGGAGGAGTCCCCCTGCCTGGCGGCCGTGCCCGGGCTGCACCTGGTGGAGATCGTCGACGAGAAGGGCCGCTGGGTCGCCGAGGGCGAGGAGGGCGAGCTGGTCGTCACCCGGCTGCACGGGCACGAGGCCCCGCTGCTGCGGCTGAAGCTGGGCGACCGGATGATCCGCCGCCCGCGGCTGGACGGGCCCGGGCTGAAGACCGGCCAGTTCGAGTTCGCCGGCCGCACCGGGGACATCCTGCACCTGAACGACAGCCAGTACTCGGCCCCGCGCGCGTACGAGGCGGTGCGGGACGACCTGCTCAAGGCCACCGCGATGGACCTGGACGTGGTGGCCCACGAGATCCAGTTCGTGAACCACCGCGAGGGCAAGACGATCACGCTGCTGGCCTCGGTCGACGACGTCGCCGGTCTGACGTACCGGATGGACGCCGCGCTCGGCCCGTACGGGGTCCAGCACGTCTTCGTCAACGCGCTGCCCCGCTCGCTCTCGCTGTTCAACCAGGGCGAGGCGAACCCCGCCTCGATCGAGAAGACCGGTTACCGGTTCCTGGTCAAGTTCGTGCCCCGGGCGTCCACGGAGATCGAGCGGACGTCGGTCGGCAAGGTGCCGCTGGTGCGCGACCGGGGCTGACCGGGACTGACCAAGCCGGCGGGGCGGTACGACCGCCGCTCCGGAACGTTGGTTCGAGGAATGGAGTGAGGATGAAACCGCAAGTGAACATCGCCGTCGTGGTGGACGTGATCGGCGCGCTCTCGGACAAGTCGCTGCTCAACGGCAACCTCTGCCTGATCGACGACGGGTCGTTCGACAGCAAGAACCAGGGGACTCCCGACCTGGTCACCGTGGTGGTCCCCGGCCAGGTGGTCCAGTGGTCCGCCCTGGCGGTGGACCTGCAGACGCCCGTCGAGATCCGGAGCATCAGCTTCGTGCCGGCGGACGGGACCGCGGGCGCGGACGCGTACGGCGTCGACCCCGCCGCCGTGGCCGGCTCCGCGGTCGAGGGCGTGGACGCCGGTGCGGCGGACGGCGCGGACGGCGCTGCGCCCGCCGACCACCGGGTGGCGGCCGGCCAGCTGGACCTCAACGTCTGGTCCGGCGTGGTCCCGCCGTACCTGGTGCCCGGGGTGCCGTACCGGTACCGGCTGGAGCTCCAGATGTACGAGGGCGAGCACAGCGTGCTGCACATCGACTCGCCCGCACTGATGTGCCTGTAGGCGGAACACCGACAAGGAGGGTGGGCGCATGGCCCAACAACTGGCGATCATCGTGCTCGTGGACGTCGGCAACGCGCTGGAGTCCCGGACGCTGACCGGCAACACCTATCTGTTCGACAACATGAAGCTCCACGGCTCCCTGAACCAGGGCACCGGCGAGCTGGTCACCGCGATCAACGGGAGCTACTGGAGCGACGGCTCGCAGGCCGGCGAGCAGGTGCTCAACTGGCTCCCGTACAGCCTCGGTTCGATCCCCCCGACGGTGCCCCGCGGCTACCACACCACCCGGGCGCGGGCGGCCGAGAAGGAGGCGCTGGCGGAGCTCGCGAACCTGAGCGAGAAGGCCGGGGTCGCGAACGGCGACACCGAGGCCGCGCTCACCCGGATCCGGCAGACCGTCGGCACCAGGGTCAACGGCGCCTCGCGCACCGCGGCCCTCTCCGGGCAGCGGGTCCTGGACGTCACCGGCCGGGTGGTCTCCGACCACGGCCAGGACACCCACAGCTACCCGGCGCCGGTGATCACCGACATCTTCGGCGAGGCGGTGGACGAGAAGATCATCTACCCGGCCGAGTACGGCTCCCCGGACCTGGTCACCGACGGCTGGTACTGGTCGGCGACGATCGACACCTCCCGGCCCGGCACGTACAGCTACAAGATGCGGATCCAGCTCCACGAGCTGATCCAGCGGGCGGGGGAGTGGACCTGGGAGCCGGTCAACCTCACCTGCGAGTCGAAGCTCCGGATCACCGCGGAGCCCAAGCGGAACGGCTTCACCGGGGCGGGCGTGGGCTACCTGCCGATCGCCCCGGCCGCCTTCGGCTGAACCGCTGTCCCAGGAAGTCCCCGTAAGGACGAGGAGGAGTAGATGACCACCAAGCCACGGCTGAAGACCACGCCGAAGCGCCCGATCTCGATCACCGCGGTGGTGGACTGCGTGGGCATGCTGGCGTCCCAGAGCACCCACGGCCACCTGTACCTGTACGACACCAACAAGGCCGGCGGGTCCGCCGACTTCGGCACCGAGGAGCTGCGGACCAAGGTCAAGGCCGGCGACCAGCTGCTCTGGAACGTGCTGGCGCTCGAGTGCGAGGCCTACGTGGCCATCGACGGGATCGAGATCGACCACGAGGTGTGCGAGCCGGTCCGGAAGGTGTACCCCGGCACCGACGTCGCCTACTGGACCGGGACGGTGAAGAAGGACGCCGCGTCCCCCGTGCCGTACCGGATCCGGTTCCGGCTGGGCACCCAGGCCGAGCCGATCACCACCACCGTGTCGCCCGTCCTGGTCGGCCGGGCCACCTGACCGCTCCGCGCAACGGACGGCTCCGGGCGGGTGGACCGCCCGGAGCGGCGCGCTCGAAGGAGGAACCTTGACAACCACGGCAAGCAGCGCCACCGAGGGGAAGCAGAACCCCGGGCAGCTGAACTCGGTCCAGCTCAACGTCGTCACGCTCGTGAACATGGAGCGGGCCACGGCCAACCGCTCGCTGGGCGACGCGATGTACATGATGGACAACAGCGTCGGCGGGTCCGGCCAGGGCACCCGGCAGCTGGAGACGGTCTGCAAGCAGGGCCAGGTGATCAACTGGATCATCCGCCCGCTCGACATGGAGCGGCGGCTGGACGGCACCTGGCCGCCCATGCCCAAGATCAACAACATCGTGGTCCTCGACACCGAACTGGGTGACGAGGAGGACGTGGCCGAGCGGAAGCTCTTCACCGAGCTCAAGATCTACGGCATGCCCGACCGCATGCGCTCCCCGCTGACCCCGGTCTACTACTACTGGGCCGGCACCGTGCTCAGCACCGCCAAGCCCGGCCTGTACCGCTACCGGCTGGTCGTCGAGCTGGAGCAGGAGGGCACCAAGGAGAAGCTCTACCTCAACACGGTCGACCACCCCGCCCTGCGGGTCCTCGAGGTCTGACCCGGCCCCGGCGCCGACACCACGAGAGCCCGGTGCCCCCGACCATCCCGGTCGGGGGCACCGGGCTCCCTGCTGTGGGCGCGGACGGTTTCGAACCGCCGACATCTGCTTTGTAAGAGCAGCGCTCTACCACTGAGCTACGCGCCCCTGCCGTGGCCCGAGGGGCGCACGACGAGAGCCTAGGGTACCTGGTCCCGGGAGGTGGTGGGGGACGGGCGCCCGGTGAGGGGCGGGGCCGTGCGGCGGGCGGGGTGGGAGGGGGTGCCGGGCCGGCGGGGGGATCGGGGAGAATGGGGGCCGGATCAGCGGGTCGGAGCAGGGAGCGCGCAGTGACGGTGGCCGGCGGGAGCGGGCGGGGGCGGCGTCGGGCGGGGGCGGCACTGGCCGACGCGTTGGTGGTGCCGGTGGCGCTGGCGGGTGCGCTGGCCGCAGTCGGGCTGGCCTCCGCCGGAACCGGCGGCTGGTGGGGCCGGCGGGGCGGCGGCGAGGGCGGACGGGCGCAGGCCCGGGAGGCCCGGGCGGCGGCCCAGGAGGCGTTCTACGAGCTGGAGGAGACCCAGCGCGAGGTGCAGCTCGCGGTGGAGACCGTCCGAGCGGCCGAGGAGGGCCCGACGGCGCAGCGCGCGCTGGCCGACCTGGCGGCGATCTCCGGCCGGGTCGAGCAGGTCACCGTGAACTACCTCGCCGCGCTCGACGCCCACAACCTGGACAGCGAGACCCTGGACGCCGGCACGGCCGCGCAGGCCAGGCGCCGGCTGGAGGACGTGAAGAGCCAGCTCGGCTCGGCCCGGGCGGAGCTGAACGACTTCCTGCGCCGCCTGCAGCCGACCGTCGAGCACGCCGAGCAGCAGCTGATGCGGGTCACCCCGGCGGTCGAGCAGGCCAAGCGCGCGCTGCTCGCGGCCACCACCGCGCTGGACGGGGCGCGCGGCGCCGGCCTGCGGGCGGACGACCTGGCGGCCCGGCTCGCCGAACTGGCGCCCGAGCTCGGCCGGCTGAACGAGGGCCCGGCCCGGCACGGGGTCGCGGACACCCTGCGGCGCGCGGAGGACGTGAAGCAGCGCGCCGAGGCGATCGCCGCCGACGCCGGACAACTGCCGGAGCGGGCGCGGGAGATCGACCGGCGGGTGGCGAGCCTGCGGACCCGCATCCAGGCGCTGGAGACCAAGGCCGAGACGGTCGAGCCCGCCCTGAGCGAGCTGCGCCGCCGGTTCAGCACCTCCTGCTGGCAGGACCTCCAGCGGGTGCCGGACCAGGTCGCGGAGGCCGGGCGGGCCGCCGAGCGCAAGCTCGCCGAGGCCGCCCGGGCCCGGGACGAGCAGCGCTGGGCCGACGCCACCGCCGCGATCGGGACGGTCCGCGCGCTGCTGGAGACCGCCGACGGCTCGGTGCTCGCGGCGAACGACCGGCTGCGGCAGCTGAACGAGGTGCAGCACGACCCCAACCGGGAGATCGAGCGCGCCCGCTTCGCCATCCGGGACGCGCAGCGGCTGGCGATGGCCGGGCGCAGCGCGCCGGACCCGCGGCACGCCGCCCCGCTGGACGAGGCGGTGGCCCGGCTGGACCGCGCCGTGGCCACGCTGGAGGCGGCCGGCCGGCACCCCGACTACTGGCACTTCCTGACCGAGCTCGCGGCGGTACGGGACACGGCGGCACGGGTGATCGAGCTGATCCGCGGGGACCTCGGCGGCCACCGGTAGCACCGGGAGCGCCAAGGCATCGGTAGCACCGAAGCAGCCGGAAGCCCTGGAAGCACCCGAAGCGGGCTGCCGGCGGGGACCCCGCTCGGTACCCTGCCGGTATGCCTCGCTACGACTTCCGCTGCCGCTCCTGCGGCGCCACCTTCGAGCTCCGCCGCCCGATGGCCCAGGCCAACGACCCCGCCGTCTGCCCGCAGGGCCACCAGGACACCGTGAAGCTGCTGTCCACCGTCGCCGTCACGGGCGGCGCGGCCGCCGCCCCGCAGGCCCCCGCCGGGGGCGGGGGCGGTTGCTGCGGCGGCGGCTGCTGCGGCTGACCCACCCGCAGCCGAACCCGGACCCGAACCCGGACCCGGACCCGGGGGTCAGCCCCCGACCGGCAGGGCCGACGCCCCCGCCAGGAACCGCCGGACGATCTCCTCCCCCGCCGTCACCCCCACCTCCGTCAGGGCGGTGACGCCGGGGGCCGTCCAGCCGCTGTCCGCGAGTTCGCCGTGCCCCGGGCGCCAGCCCGCGTCCGCCGCGAGCAGCAGGTCGGCGTCGAGCAGTGAGTCCCCGGCCGCCAGCACGGTGTCCGCGCCGCGGCGCCGGACGACCTCGGCCAGCGCGGCGCTCTTGGTGAGCGGCGCGGGCACCGCGTACACCTTGCGGCCCTGCAGGGAGACCGTCCAGCCGCGCTCGGCGCACCAGCCGGTCAGCTCCGCCAGCCAGCCCTCCGGCAGCGCGGCGCGCTCGACCACCAGGTAGGCGAACAGCTCGTCGGCGACCCGCCGCTTGTGCGTCCACTCCGGGTCGGCGCACAGGGCGAGCCGCCGGACGACCTCCTCCAGCGGGGCCGAGCCGGCGGCTATCCGCGCGGTGATCTCGGCCCGCCAGTCACCGTCCGGCACGCCGTCCACCAGCAGTTGCCCGCCGTTGGCGCAGATCGCGTACGCGGGGACCCAGTCCGGCGTCGGGCCGGGCAGGTTGACCCGCCCGTACTGCTCCGGCGTGCGGGTGGTGGCCGGGACGAAGCAGGCCTCCCGGGCGAGTTCGGCGAGCAGCCCGGCGGCCCGCTCGGTCATGAAGGACAGCGGCCGCCCCTGGTACACCTCGACGCAGAGCAGCCTCGGCGCCAGCCGGTCGGGCCCGGCCAGGGCCATGGCCCGCTCGGAGTAGATCAGCGTCCGGTCGAGGTCGCTGGCCACCAGGACACCCATCAGGATTCCCTCCCCGTCGTCTCGGTCACGGTGCCCCCGTCGGCCACCGCGCGCCCGTCTCCCCCGGTCGCCCCGCGGCTGTAGCGGGGGTGGATCAGGCCGACGCAGGTGTACGGCAGGCCGTCCACCTCCTCGACCTCGACGCCGCGCTGGGCGGCGAGCAGCCGGACGTGGTCGAGGTCCGCCCCGGCGCCGCGCCGGGCGAGGATCCGCCAGGGGACGCGGCGCAGCAGCACCCGGGTGGTCTCGCCGACACCGGGCTTGACCAGGTTGACGTTGTCGATGCCGTACTCGGCGCTGATCCGCTCGACGGCGGCCCAGCCGGCCCGGTCGGGCTCCCGGTGCGGGTCGGCGGCGAGCCGGTCGGCGCCCTCGACCGCCGCGGCGCGGACCTCGCCGAAGCGGGCGGCCACCGCGTCCAGGAAGAGCGCCGAGACGTCGTTCCCGGCCAGCTCGGCGTAGTGCTTGGCCCCGTGGAAGTCGTCCGGCCCGATCAGCCCGGCGCGCAGCACGGTGCGCGAAACCAGCCCGGAGACCGTGGAGTTGAGGCAGGCGGACGGGATCAGGAAGTCGTCCCTGGTGCCGTACGTCCGCACGCAGCGGCCCGGGTCGGCGAGCACCGCGAGGTCCGGGTCGAAGCCGGTGCCGGCCAGCGCGTCGGCCAGTTCGCGGGTGATCGCGCCCTTGCCCGTCCAGCCGTCCACGAACACCACGTCCCGCGCCCGGTGGTGGGCCGCCAGGTACCGCAGTGCGACCGGGTCGATGCCGCGGCCGCGCACGATCGAGACCGCGTAGTGCGGCACCGACAGGCCGTGGGCGAAGGCCAGCCAGCGGCGGACCAGGATGCCGACGGGCGTGCCGGCCCGGGCCAGCGAGGCCAGCACCAGCCCGGGGCCACGCTCGCGCAGCAGCGTCTCGGCGACGGTGCCGACGGCGAGCGCGATCCGGCCGGCGGAGCCGCGCAGCGCCTGGTGGAACAGCTCCTGGTACTCGGGGCTGGGCTGGTACTCGACCGGCAGCGACTCGGCGTAGTGGGCGCCACCGTTCTGGACGGCCTCCTCGCGCTCCTCGGTGGGGGCTTCGAGCGCGACCCCGGAGAGGTCCTTGAGCAGCCAGGCCACCTCCTCGGCCGGGTACGAGGAGAACGCCGGCCCGTACAGGGGCGCGGGCAACTCCGAAGACCCGGGCAGCTTCGAAGACCCGGGCGGCGACAGGGGCACGGCGAGCGGAGCGGGCACGACGGGCACCGGCCGGTGCGAGGGCAGCACGGCGAGCACCACCCGGTCGGTCACCCGCCGCAGCTGGCCGAGCAGCGCGTGCTCACCCTCGTGCAGCGCCGGGGTGTCGGCCACGTCGTCCACCACCAGCACCACGGCCTCGAAGCGCCGCGCCGGGTCGCTGCCGGGGGCGACGTTGTACGCGTAGCGCTCGGACGAGCCACCGTCCCGCGGGTCGTCGTGGGCGGGGAAGGCGAGCCGGGTGCGGATGGCGTAGCCGGGGTCGTCCACCGCCAGGACGGGCGAGCGGGTGGTGGTGGAGAACCGGACGCGGTCGCCGCCGAGCCGCTCGGCGAGGGCGTCGGCCAGGCGCAGCGGCGCGTACATCAGCTCCTCGAAGCCGAGTACCAGCACCCGCCGCGCGCCGGCGGGCAGGGCCTCGGCGAGCTGCCCGGCCAGCCGGGGCAGTGCGGCGTCCAGCCGGGCGCGGTCGCGGGCGGTGAAGCCGTGCCGGCCGCCGTCCGGGAGCCCGGCGGGCCAGTCCAGTTCGACCCGGTCCAGCGGCGCGGGGCCGGCCGACGGCGGCTCCCCGGCCGGGGGCGCGGCGGCCGGCGCCGCCTCGGCGATCAGCCGCTCGGCCCGGGCCACGACGTCCTCCGGCAACTCGACGCCGCCGCTCGCGGTGGCCACCAGGTCCAGCCGGACGCCGAGTTCGGCGGCGGCCTCATCGAGCCGGCGCCGGTCGGCCGCGGAGCGCAGGTCCACCAGGGCGACCACCACGTAGTGCCCGCGCGGGTGGCGGGCGTGCAGGTCGCGGATGGTGTTGAGCACCGTCCGTCCGGTCGAGAACTCGTCGTCCACCAGCACCAGCGGCCCGTCCCCGGCGAGGAGTCCGGGGTCGGCGGGGAGCAGCAGGTGCGAGGTGGCGTGCGAGTGCTCCTCCTCGAAGCCGCCGACCGGGTCCAGGCCGGGCACCGGCCGGCGGGTGGAGTGCAGGTAGGGGGCGTCCAGGCCGTCGGCGACGCTGTGGCCCAGGCCGGTGGCCGTCTCCGCGTAGCCGAGTACGACGGCCCGCCCGGCCGCCTCCGCGCCGAGCAGGTCGCGGACCCGGCGGCCGAGTTCGAGCCCGGCGCCGTGGACCACCGAGGGCCGCTGCGGCACGTGCTTGCCGAGCACGGTGGAGACCAGCAGGTGGGCGCGCTTGGGGTTCCCCGAGCGCAGCGCCAGGCCGACGAGTTCGGGGAGGCGCTCGGAGCCGGTCAGGGCGATCCCGGCCCGGTCGGCGACCCAACGGCCGGTCCACGTCTGCGGTGTTGCTGTCACTGCTGGTCCTGCCTTCGGTGGTGCGATGGTGCGTTCGTCGGTGCGTTCGTAGCCGGCGTTCACGGGTGCGTTCGTCATGTCCGTCGGTGTGTCCGTCGTGTCCGTCCGGGCGCCGTCAGCCGCACAGGCAGGCCGACAGCAGTTCGGCGAAGCTCACGTCCTCCCGGGCCACCCCGAACACCTCCGCCCGCAGCAGCACCCGCTCCGCCCAGGCCCGGTGCGGCCGGGCCTCGTTCATCTTGTTGGTGTACGCCGAGCGCAGTACCCCGCCGCCGTCCTGCTCCTGCCGGAGGATGTCGCGGGCGTCGCAGTACTCCTCGTGCGTGACCACGGAGAGGGCGTGCACGGCCGGTACGTGGCTGGGGTGGATGCAGGTCTTGCCGAGCAGGCCGTTGGCCCGGTCGAGTTCGACCTCCCGGATCAGCCCGTCCAGGTCGTGTTCGATGATCCGCCGGCGGACCTCCTCGCCGGAGGCCCGGAGCACCCCGGCCGCGGCCGGGACGGAGGCCCCGGCGAACGGGGTCCGGCGCAGCTGCGGCTTGAACATCCGCTCCTGCACCGGGAAGTACTCCCAGACCGGTCCGGTGACGGTGTACCCGGTGCCGTCCGCCCGGCCGAGCACGTTGACCACGTCCCCGATCACCGAGGCGACCAGCGCCACGTCGTACGCGGTGAGGTCGGGCGAGCGCCGCAGGCCGTACGCGGAGCAGAGGTCGGTGACCCCGAGCCGGACGGCGAGCACCCGTTCGCGGTGGGCGGCGAGCAGCTCGGCGATGCCGAACAGCTGCTCCCGCCTGGTCTCCAGGTGGGCGAGTTCGGGCGACTCCAGGACGGGCATGGCGAACAGCCGCCGCCCGGTCGCGGCCTCGGCGGCGGCCAGCGCGGCCAGGTACCCGCCGCCGTTCGCCGGGGTGAACTTCGGCAGCACGAAGCCGCTGAGCAGTTCGACGGCCGGGCCGAGACGCTCGGCCAGGTCGAGGATCTGGGCGGCGCTGCGGACCCTGATGAAGAGCAGGGGGTGGCTCTGTGCACAGTCGGTGAAGTCCTTGACCAGGTCATTCAACTGCTCGACCAGGTTCCGCTCGCCCGCGTCCACCTCGTGGTCGGCGATCGCGTCCTCCAGGCAGAGCACCATCGACACCACGCCCCGACCAGCGAGTTTGCGGATGTCGGCGGCCAGGGCGGGCCTGGTGGCCGGGCTGTAGAGGGTGCCGCCGAGGGCGGTGGCGATCACCTCCGGCCCGCTCCGCGCGCTGAACGGGCGCGGCTGTTCCAGGAAGAGCCGGCCGCGTACGTCCTCGGCGAGGTGGCCGAAATGGCGCAAGGTGCTCTCCTCCAGGAAGTGGACCGGCCCCCGGCCCGTTGCCGACGACACCCTGGTCAACCGGCCGACCGGGCGCCAAGGTTCCCGGGCACGCCGCCGCCGGACGCCCCTCCGCCGAACCCCCGGAGACCTTTCGACCGCCCATCGTACGGACGGGATCCGGCCGGTCCCGGTTCCCCGGCACTGAACTCCCGGAACATCCCGGTCCACTTGGACGATCATGGGCGCATCGATGCCCCATCCCGGAAACGACGGCGGCAAACCTCGGAAAGCGCAAGTCTTGGCAAAGTCCGACTCCGCGCGGACCGGTCCGGTCACGTTGTCCGAAGGGGTGGCGAACAGGCAGGATGGTCGGCTATGACGCACGTGATGGCCAAGGGCGCCAACATCGCACTGCCGGCGGCGGCGGTCCGCGCCGTGCTGCGCTGGAGCGCCACGCCCGGTGCGCCGGACGTGGACGCGTCCGCGCTGCTGCTCGGCGCCTCCGGAAAGGTCCGCTCGGACGCCGACTTCGTCTTCTACAACCAGCCCCGCCACCCCTCCGGCCTGGTCCGCCACCTGCCCAAGCAGCAGACCTCCGGCGGCGCCGAGATCATCGACACGGTCGAGGTCGAACTGGGCAAGCTGCCCGCCGAGGTGGACCGCGTGGTGCTGGCCGGCTCCTCCGAGGGCGGACCGTTCCGCGCCGTGCCGGGGCTGCGCCTGCTGCTCTTCGACGCCACGGCCGGCGAGGGCGTCCCCGCGCTCGCCGAGTTCGCGATCGACGACGCCGAGAACGTCACCGCCCTCGTCGCGGGCGAGCTGTACCGCCGGTCCGGGGCTTGGAAGTTCCGGGCGATCGGCCAGGGCTACACCTCCGGGCTGATCGGCCTCGCCACCGACTTCGGCATCACCGTGGACGACGAGGCGGAGGCCGACCAGGCCCCCGGCGCCACCCCCGGCGCGTCCGGCGCGTTCGACCCGCGCAGCACCCCGCTGCCGGACCCGCGCTCGACCACCCCCGAGCCGGGCACCTTCACCCTGGCCCCGGCCGTCCCGCAGTCACCGCCCACCCCGGCCCCGGCCACCGCACCGGCCCCGGCCACCGCCGCGAACGCCTCGCCCGCGCCGGCGACCCCGCCGCCGCCCACCGCCCCGCCGACCGTGCCCCCGCCGCCCACCGCTCCCCCGAGCAACCGACCCGGCACCGGCTACGGCTACCCCCAGCAGCCCGGCACGGGGTACGGCTACCCCCAGCAGCAGCCCGCACCGCCGCAGCAGCCCACCGGCGGCTACGGCTACCCGCAACCGGGCACCGGCCAGCAGCCCTACCAGCAGCAGCCGGGCGGTTACGGCTACCCCCAGCAGAACCAGCCCGCGCCGCCGCAGCAGCGCCCCGCCGGCTACGGCTACCCGCAGCCCGGCACCGGCCAGCAGCCGCCCGTCCCGCCGCAGCCGCCGACGGCCCAGCCCCCGGCGCCCACCGGCGAGGAGTTCGCGCTGCCCCCGCAGGGCCCGCAGTTCCAGCCCCGATGACACCCCCGGCGGGGCCGCCGGACGACCCCGGCCCCGCCGCGCGCACCGCCCTCCGCCGTGGAACCGCCGCCCGCACCGCCCTCCGCCGTGGAACCGCCGCGCCCGCCGGCGTCAGTCGCCCTTGTACCCGCGCTGCCACTGCATCCCGAACCCGTACAGCCGGTCGATGTCCGCCTGGAACCCGTTGACGTACCGCACCTCGCGCCGCACCGTCAGCTGGTTGTCCCCCGCGTTCTCGATCAGCACCACCGCGCAGGAGCGCGCCGCCCGGGCCCGCTCCTCCAGCTTGATCTCGATCCGCGGCCCGGTCTGCGGCACGATCGTGACCACCGCGTGCGACTGCTCGAAGGCCGGCGTGCCGTCGTAGATGTAGACGAAGATCAGCAGCCGCTTGAACTTGTCCTTCTTCTCCAGGTTGACGTACATCGTCTCGCCGGACGGCGCCCCGTACTGGTCGTCGCCGCTGAGCTTGATGTACGGCGCGTTCTGGAGGTCGCCGAAGAGCCCGCCGAGCGGCTGCACCACACCGGTGCTCCCGTCGGAGAGCTCGTACATGCAGGCCAGGTCGAGGTCGACGTTCATCGGCTCGCTGTTCTGCGGCGAGTCCGGGTCCTGCGGCCGCAGGATCCGCGGGCTGAAGAACCGTTTGACGGACTCCCGGGCGCTCGGCCGGCGGGAGCCCCCGGCGCTCATCGTCCAGTGCAGGTTGACGTAGAGGTAGCCGGTGGTGGCGGCCGACCCGGTGATCGCGTGCTGCGGAGTCGACTTGGTGAGTATGACCTTGTGCTGACCGCCGGGGTTGTCGAAGGTGTAGCTCTTGTCCCCGCGCAGGTACTCCCAGATCGAGACCATGCCGTCCTCTCCCCCTGCTCCCGCCAGGCGTTCTGACGGTCCGCCGACCAATGATCGGGCATCGGCCCGGCCGTCGGATACCCCGTCCACCCCTCCCCTATCCAACCGGCGGGTCGATTGGCAGGAGGAAGCCGCCCTCCCGTAACATGCCGCCCCTTCGGACGCGATATCGTCTAGCCGCACAGGCGTCCCGTCCGCCCCTGCGCGGGTGCGGCGGGCATGCCGTGCGGCGACGAACCGACCGTCAGGCGGTGCCCGTACAGCGGGCCCTGACCACCTGTGTCGCGCTGTGATCCTGTCCCCTGCGGAAACCCGAGGCCCGACCCGCAATGAACCTGACCTCCATACAGCTGGTCTGGACCGTCATCGGCGGCGCAGCCCTGCTGTTCGTCGCCGTCCTGCTGGCGACGCTGCGTTTCAAGAGCTCGAAGAAGGACGAGTCCGGCGACTCCTGGGAGCGCAGCGAGGAGCGCCGCCGGCGCAAGGAGATGATCTACGGCATCTCCTCGTACACGCTGCTGTTCTGCTGCGCCGGCGTCGCCGCGGCCCTCTCCTTCCACGGCCTGGTCGGCTTCGGCAAGGAGAACCTGGGCCTGTCCGGCGGCTGGGAGTACCTCGTCCCGTTCGGCCTGGACGGCGCCGCGATGTTCTGCTCGGTGCTCGCCGTCCGCGAGGCCAGCCACGGTGACGCCGCGCTCGGCTCGCGCCTGCTGGTCTGGGTGTTCGCGATCGCCTCGGCCTGGTTCAACTGGGTGCACGCCCCGCGCGGCGTGTCGCACGACGGCGCCCCGCAGTTCTTCTCCGGCATGTCGATCTCGGCGGCGATCCTGTTCGACCGCGCGCTGAAGCAGACCCGCAAGGCCGCGCTGCGCGAGCAGGGCCTGGTGCCGCGCCCGCTGCCGCAGATCCGCATCGTCCGCTGGCTGCGCGCCCCGCGCGAGACCTACGCGGCCTGGTCGCTGATGCTGCTGGAGAACGTCCGCAGCCTGGACGAGGCGGTCGAGGAGGTGCGCGAGGAGCGCCAGGCGAAGCTGGACGCCAAGGCCCGCGCCCGCACCGCCGACCGCCGCGAGCGGGCCGAGCTGAAGGCCATCTCGCGCCAGGGCGGCATGCTCGCCCGGGGCCGCGGCGGCCGCCAGGTTCCCGCCCTCACGGCTGCCGGAGACGGCCCGAGCGCTACGGAGCCTGCCCTAGCCGCGGAAACCGACGCCACCACCTCGACCTCCCCGGCCTCGTCGTACGCGGACTCGCACCGGTCCGCCGACTCCTTCGAGCCGGCCGCCCTGGACGCCGGCCGCCGGCCGCGCGCCGCCGTCGGCTCCTCGTACGCGTCCTCCTCGTACGCGTCCTCCGGCACCGGGTCGTCCCGCAGCGACTCGACCATCGACCTGACGGCCGACGACGACACCCTGTCGATGCCGAAGCTGGACTCGCTGGAGCGCAAGCTGCGCGCGATCGAGCAGCAGCTCGGCTGACCGGGCGTCCCCCGGGGACAACCAGGAAGCACGGGAAAGGCCGCCCCCGGGAGACCCCGGGGGCGGCCTTTCCGCTTGTCCTGCGGACCGCGTGGGCGGCTACTTGCCGCTGCCCACCAGCTCCGGTTCCTCGTCCTCGCCGGCGCCCTCGCGCCGGTTGCGCAGGATCGACGAACCGAGTGCCAGTCCGATGAAGGCGACGCCGATCAGGCCGGTGACGATCTCCGGGATGTGGAACTTGATGCCGACCAGCAGGATCGCCGCCAGCGCGCCGATCGCGTAGTGCGCGCCGTGCTCCAGGTAGACGTAGTCGTCCAGGGTGCCCTTGCGGACCAGGAAGACGGTCAGCGAGCGGATGTACATCGCGCCGATGCCGAGGCCCAGGGTGATCTGGAAGATGTCGCTGGAGATGGCGAACGCGCCGACCACGCCGTCGAAGGAGAACGAGGCGTCCAGGACCTCCAGGTAGAGGAAGAGGAAGAACGCGGCCTTGCCGCCGACCTGCATGATCGACTTGCCGGACTTCTCCGCCTCCTCCTCCCGCTCCTCCTCGGCCTCCAGGCCGGACTCGAAGATCGACGAGAGGCCGTTGACCGCGAGGTAGGTCACCAGGCCGAGGACGCCGGCGAGCAGAACGGTTTCCGCGTGCTCCCCGGCGAAGAAGTTGGAGGCCAGCAGCAGGGCGACCAGGGCGACGACGGTGGAGAAGGCCTCCAGCTTGCCGACCTTCTCCAGCGGGCGCTCGATCCAGGACAGCCAGTTGTAGTCCTTCTCCCCGAGAATGAAGTCGAGGAAGATCATCAGCAGGAAGACGCCGCCGAAGGCCGCGATGGCCGGGTTGGCCGCCTCCAGGTACTGGCCGTAGGTGAGGCCGTCGTGGGTCTTGTCGGAGTGCAGCGCCAGGTCGATGACCGTCGTGGGGTTGAGCTTCGCGGTGAGGCCGACGACCAGCAGCGGGAAGACCAGGCGCATGCCGAAGACCGCGATGAGCACACCGACGGTCAGGAAGATCTTCTGCCAGTACGGGTTCATCCGCTTCAACACCGTGGCGTTGACCACCGCGTTGTCGAACGACAGGGAGATCTCCAGGATGGAGAGGATCAGCACGATGCCGAAGCCTTGGGCTCCCCAGAGCAGTCCGGCCGCGACCAGGCCGATGGCGGTGATCGCGAGCGACCAGCCGAATGTGCGGAGGAACACGGGAGTTGGCTACCTTTCGGGTTTTGGCCGTGCCGGGGTCGGCCTCGTACCCGAGACGCCCTGACCGGGCCGGGCCCGGTCAGGCCACCCCCGCACTGCCCTCTGTTCTCATGATCGGGTCGGGTGCGATAAGTCCGATTTCCGCCCTTACTGTACGTTCACGCCGAAGTCGAGCGCGATGCCACGCAGGCCGGAGGCGTACCCCTGGCCCACCGCGCGGAACTTCCACTCGCCCGCGTAGCGGTACAGCTCGCCGAAGATCATCGCGGTCTCGCTGGACGCGTCCTCGGACAGGTCGTACCGGGCGATCTCCTGGCCGTCGACCGAGTTGACGACCCGGATGTAGGCGTTGCGGACCTGACCGAAGTTCTGGAGCCGCGCCTCGGCCTCGTAGATCGAGACCGCGAAGATCACCTTGTCGGCCTGCACCGGGACGAGGTCCAGGTTGACCTCGACCACCTCGTCGTCACCCGTGTCGTCGCCGCCGGTGAGGTTGTCGCCCTGGTGCTCCACCGAGCCCTCGGGGCTCTTGAGGTTGTTGTAGAAGACGAAGTACTCGTCACCGAGCACTCGCCCGCCACCGCAGATCAGGGCGCTCGCGTCGAGGTCGAACGGGGCGCCCGTGGTTGAACGGGCGGACCAGCCGAGGCCGATCCGAACCTGCGTCAGGTTCGGCGCGGCCTTGGTGAGCGAGACGTTGCCACCCTTGGCAAGCGTGACCACCATGACGTTCTTCCTCCCTTGCTTCTCCCGGGGCGCCATCCAGGTGTAGTCCCCCGCGGCCCCGGCCGACCGGCTTTGGTCGGCTGAACTTCCTGAACTCACATCCTCGCAGCGCCGCGGACCAGCGCGGCACCGGGTCGGACGAAGCCGGGGCGGCCCCCGGACCACGGAGGTCCGGGGCCGCCCCGGGAGAACGGCGCGCAGCCCGCGCCGCAGGGCGCCGGCGACGGCTCAGACGTTGACGCCGAAGTCCTGCGCGATGCCGCGCAGGCCGGAGGCGTAGCCCTGGCCGATGGCGCGGAACTTCCACTCGCTGCCGTTGCGGTACAGCTCGCCGAAGACCATCGCGGTCTCGGTGGAGGCGTCCTCGGAGAGGTCGTAGCGGGCCAGCTCCGAGTTGTCGGCCTGGTTCACCACGCGGATGAACGCGTTGCGCACCTGGCCGAAGTTCTGGCTGCGGGTCTCGGCGTCGTAGATCGACACCGGGAAGACGATCTTCTCCACGTCCGCCGGGACACCGGCCAGGTTGACCTTGATCGCCTCGTCGTCGCCCTCGCCCTCGCCGGTCAGGTTGTCACCGGTGTGCTCGACCGAGCCGTCCGGGCTCTTCAGGTTGTTGAAGAACACGAAGTTGCCGTCCGAGGCGACCTTGCCCTGGGCGTTGCACAGCAGGGCGCTGGCGTCCAGGTCGAAGTCCGCACCGGTGGTGGTCCGGACGTCCCAGCCCAGGCCGACGACCACGGCCGTGAGGCCGGGTGCCTCCTTGGTGAGCGAGACGTTGCCGCCCTTGCTGAGGCTGACTCCCACTAGTCCTCCAAGAATCGGGAGGCACGTCCAGTGGTGCCCCCGGTGGTGCGGTCCGGGGCGGCGGGAGGCCGATCGGCCCCCGCGTCCCACCCCGCCAACGGCCCGAGCGTAGTACGGGGTTCCCGCCCGCACCCCTGATCAGGCCGGACACGGCCCCACGGCACCCGGCCGGCGGGCGCCGAAGGGGCCCGGCGGGCGCGCCCGGGACGCGTCCGGGGCCCCCGGCGGGGCCTCAGAGCGCCGCGAGCACCTTCAGGTACTCCTGCTCGTCCCGGGCGTCCGGGAGGCCGTTGACGACGCTCCAGCGCACCGCGCCGGCGGTGTCGACCACGAAGGTGCCGCGCAGCGGGCAGCCCCGCTCCTCGTCGAGGACGCCGTACGCGCGGGCGACCTCGCCGTGCGGCCAGAAGTCGGCCAGCAGCGGGAACCCCAGGCCCTCCCGGTCGGCGAAGACCCGCTGGGAGAACTGGGAGTCGCAGGAGAGCCCGAGCACCTGCACGGTGTCGTTCTGCAGGCCCGCCAGCTCCCGCTGGATCGCGCCCAGCTCGCCGGTGCAGACGCCGGTGAAGGCGAACGGGTAGAAGACCAGGACGACGTTCTTCCGGCCGCGGAAGTCGGAGAGCCGGACGGACTCGCCGTGCTGGTTGCGGAGCTCGAAGTCCGGAGCCTGGGTGCCGACCTCGATGGCCATGAACGGGACCTTTCTGACGCGAGCGCGCCGCGCGGCGGGCGCGGCAGGCCACATCCTCGCATTCGTTTACGGCCGTTCCGCCGAACGGATGAGGCGGGCGGCCGCGGCCCGCCGCGTTCGCCGTCCGCGAACGGGCCGGTCCGGAGCGCCGGCCGGGCCCCGGGCGGGCGGCGGGCATGCAGCGGGCCCCGCCGGAGGGGGTTCCTCCGGCGGGGCCCGGTGCGGGGACTTCAGAGCCCGCTCAGCGCTTTCCGCCGCTCTGCTTCGCCGTGGACTTGGTCGCGAGCCGGGTGGCCGCCCAGTCCTTGACGATGTTGATCGAGCTGGTCTGGGAGAGACCGGCGGTCTTGGCCGAGTCGTTGATGTCGGACGCCTCGATGTGGCCGTCCCGCCCGGTCTTGGGCGTCATCAGCCAGATGAGGCCGCCCTCCGCCAGGTACTCCAGCGCGTCGACGAGGGCGTCGGTGAGGTCCCCGTCGTCGTCGCGGTGCCACAGCAGGACGGCGTCGGCGACGTCGTCGTAGTCCTCGTCGACGAGATCCGTCCCGGTGAGCTCCTCGATGCCTTCGCGGAGGTCCTGGTCAGTGTCTTCGTCGTACCCCAGCTCCTGGATGATCTGGCCCTCTTCGAAGCCGAGACGGGTCGCCGGGTTGGACTTGTCCGCGGGGTCCGCGGTCGCGCTCACGGGAATAACCTCCAGTATTCGGCTCGGCATCCATGCCGAGGCTGTGGCCGTAGTCCACACGGGCGCGGCGGTTCGCGCAAGTACCCGACCCCCGATCCCCTCCAAAGGTTGACGTGTCGCACCGGAACACGCCGTGGGACGTGTCGGGAATCACACCGATTTGCCCTTTTCTGCATGGTCCGAGGATGCTTCGGGTGGTCCCGGCCCACAGGCCGTACGTGTGCCCGAGATGCGAACGGCATTCGGGGTCCGCGCGTGCGCGGGCGTAGAGTCTCCTGTTGGCCCTCACCCCGGCCGCCCGCCATCGGGCGGACGGGACACCAGGTCGGACCACCTCTTTTCGTAACACCCGGGGGTGTGCGGAGCGGACGGAGACGCCCGCATCGCGCACCACCAGACCGGACCGCCCACCGGGCGCGACGGTTACCGATCGGTAGAGATGACGGATCTCCGAGCGCGGTAGCACGATGGAGGCGGCGCGACACACCTCAGTTTCGACCGACAGTGAAGGAACAGCGTGGCTTCCGGATCCGATCGCAACCCGATCATCATTGGCGGCCTTCCGAGTCAGGTCCCGGACTTCGATCCCGAGGAGACCGCGGAATGGCTGGAGTCGCTCGATGCGGCCATCGACGAGCGGGGGCGTGAGCGTGCCCGTTACCTGATGCTGCGGCTGATCGAGCGCGCCCGCGAGAAGCGTGTCGCCGTGCCCGAGATGCGCAGCACGGACTACGTCAACACCATCGCGACCAAGGACGAGCCGTTCTTCCCCGGCAACGAGGAGATCGAGCGGAAGATCCTCAACGCGACCCGGTGGAACGCGGCCGTCATGGTCTCCCGGGCGCAGCGCCCCGGCATCGGCGTCGGTGGCCACATCGCCACCTTCGCCTCCTCCGCGTCGCTCTACGACGTCGGCTTCAACTACTTCTTCCGCGGCAAGGACGCCGAGGGCGAGTCGGGCGACCAGATCTTCTTCCAGGGTCACGCCTCCCCCGGCATCTACGCCCGCGCCTTCCTGCTGGACCGGCTCACCGAGCAGCAGCTCGACGCCTTCCGCCAGGAGAAGTCGAAGGCCCCGTACGGCCTCTCCAGCTACCCGCACCCGCGGCTGATGCCGGACTTCTGGGAGTTCCCGACCGTCTCGATGGGCCTCGGCCCGCTCGGCGCGATCTACCAGGCGCGGATGAACCGCTACCTGGAGCACCGCGGCATCAAGGACACCTCGGACTCGCAGGTCTACGCCTTCCTCGGCGACGGCGAGATGGACGAGCCCGAGTCGCTCGGCCAGCTCTCGCTGGCCGCCCGCGAGGGCCTGGACAACCTGACCTTCGTGGTCAACTGCAACCTGCAGCGCCTGGACGGCCCGGTCCGCGGCAACGGCAAGATCATCCAGGAGCTGGAGTCCCAGTTCCGGGGCGCCGGCTGGAACGTGATCAAGCTGGTCTGGGACCGCTCCTGGGACCCGCTGCTCGCGCAGGACCGCGACGGCGTCCTGGTCAACAAGCTGAACACCACGGTGGACGGCCAGTTCCAGACCTACGCCACCGAGACCGGCCAGTACATCCGCGAGCACTTCTTCGGCGGCGACCTGCGCCTGCGCGCCATGGTCGAGAACATGACCGACCAGCAGATCCAGCACCTGGGTCGCGGCGGCCACGACCACAAGAAGATCTACGCGGCGTTCAAGGCGGCCCGCGAGCACAAGGGCCAGCCGACGGTCATCCTGGCGCAGACGGTCAAGGGCTGGACGCTGGGCCCCAACTTCGAGGGCCGCAACGCCACCCACCAGATGAAGAAGCTGACGGTCGAGGACCTGAAGCGCTTCCGCGACCGGCTGCACCTGCCGATCACCGACAAGCAGCTGGACGAGGGCTACCCGCCCTACTACCACCCGGGCCGCGACTCGGAGGAGATCCAGTACATGCACGACCGCCGGGAGGAGCTCGGCGGCTACGTGCCGACCCGCAAGGTCCGCCCGCGGAAGCTGGAGCTGCCCGGCGACGACGCCTACAAGGCGGTCAAGAAGGGCTCCGGCAACCAGACCATCGCCACCACCATGGCGTTCGTCCGGGTGCTCAAGGACCTCATGCGGGACAAGGGCATCGGCAACCGCTTCGTGCCGATCGCGCCGGACGAGTACCGCACCTTCGGCATGGACTCGCTCTTCCCGTCGGCGAAGATCTACAACCCGCTCGGCCAGACCTACGAGTCGGTCGACCGGGACCTGCTCCTCGCCTACAAGGAGTCGCCGACCGGCCAGATGCTGCACGACGGCATCTCCGAGGCCGGCTGTACCGCCTCGCTGATCGCCGCCGGCTCGTCCTACGCCACCCACGGCGAGCCGCTGATCCCGGTGTACGTCTTCTACTCGATGTTCGGGTTCCAGCGCACCGGCGACCAGTTCTGGCAGATGGCCGACCAGCTGGCCCGCGGCTTCGTGATCGGCGCCACCGCCGGCCGCACCACGCTGACCGGTGAGGGCCTGCAGCACGCCGACGGCCACTCGCACCTGCTGGCCTCGACCAACCCCGGCGTCGTCGCGTACGACCCGGCGTACGGCTTCGAGATCGCGCACATCGTCCAGGACGGTCTGCGGCGGATGTACGGCTCCAGCGCCGAGCACCCGCACGGCGAGGACGTGTTCTACTACATGACCGTCTACAACGAGCCGATCAAGATGCCGGCCGAGCCGGAGAACGTGGACGTCGAGGGCATCCTCAAGGGTCTGCACAGGTACGCGCCGGGCACCGCGGGCCAGATCCCGGCCCAGATCCTCGCCTCCGGCGTGGCCGTGCCGTGGGCCCTGGAGGCCCAGCGCATCCTCGCCGAGGAGTGGAACGTCAAGGCCGACGTCTGGTCCGCGACCTCCTGGAACGAGCTGCGCCGCGACGCGGTGGAGGCCGAGGAGTTCAACCTGCTGCACCCCGAGGAGCAGCAGCGCGTGCCGTACGTCACCCAGAAGCTCCAGGGTGCCGAGGGCCCGGTCGTCGCGGTGTCCGACTGGATGCGCGCGGTGCCGGACCAGATCGCCCGCTGGGTGCCGGGTCAGTACCAGTCGCTGGGCGCCGACGGCTTCGGCTTCGCCGACACCCGTGGCGCGGCCCGTCGCTTCTTCCACATCGACGCGCAGTCGGTCGTCCTGGGTGTGCTCACCGAGCTCGCCAAGCAGGGCAAGATCGACCGCTCGGCGCTGAAGGACGCGATCGACCGCTACCAGCTGCTCGACGTGACCGCGGCCGACCCGGGCGCCGCCGGCGGCGACGCCTGACCGGCCGGTAGGCCCTGAGGCACCGAGGGGCCGGACCTCCCGCACGGGGGGTCCGGCCCTTCGCCGTCCGTCGTGTTCTTGACCCTCACACCGGTGTGAGGTCCTGGGCCTGTCGTCGAACTCCCGTCGTCCGCCCGGAGGGCGGGCGGGGCGGCGTTGGGGTGCGTGCATCGCAAGGCGGAGGAGGGAGCCACTGCGGAGCATTGGCGAC